>CAMYIS010000090.1:0-11653 GCA_947258485.1 uncultured Woeseiaceae bacterium | reverse complement strand
CGGCAACGGAATCTGTCATGGTTTCCCCTGAATTATGTCAGCCGCCATTTGCTTTGATTGTTGGCAGGCCAAGGCTGTGCATTAAACACTATTTGGCGGCCATCCCGCCACCTGACGGAGCGCTAGGCGTCTGTTGCTGTCGCTTCTTCGGCGCTATCGCTTGCGCTTCGTGTGAAAAGGCGCGCCATTATGATTCCCAGCTCATAGAGCAGATAAACTGGCACGGCAAGCAGCGTCTGGCTAATGACGTCTGGCGGTGTGAGAAACATGCCGACGATGAATGCGCCCAGAAAAACATAAGGACGTGCTTTGGCCAGTTTTTCCACGGTGGTCAGTCCCGTCCATACGATCAGGACGGCAGCGATGGGTACCTCGAAAGCGAGGCCAAAGGCCAGAACGAGCATCATTATGAAATCGAGATAGGCGGTGACGTCCGTCATTACCTCGACGCCATCGGGCGCGATAGCCGTCATGAAACCGAAGATCAGCGGAAAGACGACGTAGTAAGCGAAGGCAATGCCCGCATAGAACAGGACGACGCTCGAGGCAAGTAACGGCAACGCGAAGCGCTTTTCTTTCTTGTAAAGTCCGGGAGCGACGAAAGCCCAGGTCTGGTAGAGCACGACCGGCATGGCGATAAAAAGTGCGATGTAGAACGTCAGCTTGAACGGAGCGAGTAACGGCGAGGCAACTGCGGTCGCAATCATCTGGCCACCTGGAAGAACATCCCTGAGTGGCTCCGAAACAAACTCGAAGATTTTTTGGGCAAACGGCAGGAGCCCGACAAACACGAGGATGACGGCGGCTGCCACTTTCAGCAATCGGCTTCTGAGCTCGGCGAGGTGGGACAGCAAGGTGCCTTCGCCGAGCTTATCGCCGGGGTTTTCCAACGGCTCAGTCACGCGGGCTTCTCTTTGCTTTCATCCTCTTCGACATGCCGGGGCGAAAACGTGTCGTCTTCGTGCGGCGTCAGGAGTTCGTGCGGATTGATGCCGATGTTCTTCTCGACATTGATCTCTTCTTCGAGTTGGCGCTTCAGTACGCGTGTCATGCGACGCGCCTGCCCGAGCCAGGTACCGAGCTGGCTGGCAACGCGTGGCAGCCTCTCAGGCCCCAGGACCAGGAGCCCGATCAGGCAAAGCAGTAGAAATTCCGAACCACCGATTCCGGACATGGCTGATGACTATCAGGCGTCTTTTTCTTTGCGCGTTTCTTCGGCCGGCGTGTTGTCGAAGTCGGCGTCTTCTGAGGACTCGCTGATTTGTTCGTTCGCCTTGTCGGCGTCATTGACGGCGGAGCGAAAACCTTTGACGGCGCTGCCCAGGTCCGAACCCAGGGTGCGCAGACGTTTGGTGCCAAAGATCGCCAGAACGATAACGAGCACAATGATTAATTGTACGGGCCCGATGTTGGAGAACATCTCAAAACTCCTGGGGCTTTGCCCCGTGTCGAATACGTAATTTCAGGCGCCGGCCGAGGCCGGGCGAGGATTATGTTCATGATACCCCCGCGTGCGCAACAAAACCGTACCGGCGTCACATGGGGCTTAACGTCTCAGGTTTCGAGCCAGAACGTCACCGGGCCGTCATTGACCAGGCTTACCTGCATATCGGCCCCGAAAGAGCCGGTTTCAACAGTGGTGAGCTCCCGGCGACAAATCGCAACGAGTTCGTCGAAGTAAGAAGCACCCTTTTCCGGCGATGCGGCTTTCGTGAAGCTGGCCCTGGTGCCCTTTTTCGTGTCCGCGGCGAGCGTGAACTGGGGCACGAGCAACAGGCCGCCCGCTTCGTCCCGGAGGCTAAGGTTCATGCGGCCTGCAGCGTCCGGAAAGACGCGGTAGCCAAGGATTCGATCAGCCAGTCGCGAGATGTCCCGCTCGGAATCATCGCGGTGGACCGCGACGAGTACGAGGAGTCCCCGCCCGATCCGGCCGATGATCTCCCCGCCGACGCTGACCTCGGCGTGGTTTACGCGCTGCAGCAGTCCAATCATATTGCTTTGATTTCCACAGAATCTGGCCCACTTCGGGTGTTTATCGACGCATCAGGCAGAATGATAAGCCACAAGACGGGGCGGCAGATGGGAGACTCGGTGTACCGGCCGGTGGGAAAAATGAGTTGAAAAAGTGGCCCCTTTTTAGGCCAGGGATGGCAGCAGGGGTTCATTTCCTATCGGCCGGACCATGGAAGGACGGGCCCCGATCGCAAGATCGGGGCTTTTCATAATAAAGTGGGAAAAAAATAAGAATAAGACAGCATTATGACTATATTAGTGGGTTTATTAAGCAGTTTATCTTCCCCACTTTGTCCTGTTGGCTTCGCGGCAGGCGCACAATAGACTAGCCGCAACGCACCCATCCACGGATTCATAATGAAAAGAAGACAATTTGTAGGCGGCCTTGCAGCGGCTGCAACCCTTTCGGCTTGTGCGAAAAACGACGCCGCTTGTGGCGTCGACGGTGTGGCCGCCCAGCAAACCTTCGAGTGGTCCTGCGTGACGTCCTGGCCACCGAAATTTCCGGGCCTGGGAATGGCCCCGGAAAACCTGGCGGCAAGGGTCGAAGCGGCATCGGCCGGGCGCCTCAAGATAAAGGTCTACGGCGGTGGAGAGCTGGTACCGGCTTTCG
Source organism: uncultured Woeseiaceae bacterium (assembly GCA_947258485.1). Taxonomy (GTDB): domain Bacteria; phylum Pseudomonadota; class Gammaproteobacteria; order Steroidobacterales; family Woeseiaceae; genus UBA1847. The sequence goes on along the minus strand of CAMYIS010000090.1, from coordinate 9,027 downwards.
AGGTATTTGATGCGGTCAGCCGGGGCGCCGTGGAGATGGGGCACGGCGCCTCGTACTATCACAAGGGCAAATTGGACGCCGCCCAGTTTTTTACGGCCATTCCTTTCGGGATGACGAATCTCGAGCTGAACGGCTGGCTTTACTATGGCGGTGGCATGGCACTATGGCGCGAGCTCTACGCGCCCTTTGACCTGGTGCCCTTCCCGACGGGCAATACCGGTGTGCAGATGGGCGGCTGGTTCAACAAGGAGATCAACACCGTCGACGACCTCAAGGGATTGAAGATGCGTATCCCCGGCCTGGGCGGCGAGGTGCTGCGGCGCGCGGGCGGCACCCCGGTCACGCTTCCGGGTTCCGAGATTTTCACGGCACTGCAGACGGGCGCGATCGACGCAACCGAGTGGGTCGGCCCCTATAACGACACGTCTTTCGGGCTGCACAAAGCGGCGCGCTATTACTACTACCCGGGCTGGCAGGAACCAGGTCCCGGTCTCGAGACCATCATCAACAAGGACGCGTGGGATTCCTTGCCGGCCGACCTGCAGGAAATCGTCAGCATATGTTGCCAGGCAATAACCACAGACATGGCGGCGGAGTACACAAACGGTAATGCGATGTCGCTGCAACAACTCAAGAATGACCCGAAAGTCGAACTTCGCCGGTTCCCGCCGGCGGTTATCGAGCTGCTGCGCTCAATCACGCAAGATGTGGTTAACGAATTGATGGCTGCCGATCCCGCCGCGGCCAAGATTGGCAAAGCCTATTTCGAGTATCTCGACATTGTTTCCGCCAATTCACGCATAGCCGAGCAGGCATTCCTCGATACACGTGAGTTCCGCTAGTAGCGTGGAGGTAGCGATCGTCGGGGCCGGGATTGCCGGCATCGCGACGGCCTATTACCTGGGCATCGAGCACAGGAAATCGTCAGTGTTTCTGATCGACTGTCGGGCGCCGATGAGCTACACGAGTGCACAGTCGGGTGACAATTTTCGCAACTGGTGGCCACACCCAACGATGACCGCGTTTACCAATGACAGCATCGACCTGATGCAGAGCCTTGCCATCGAGACCGGCAACCTCTTTAACATGACCGATCGCGGCTACGTGCTGGCAACTCGACGAGCAGACATCGGAGATCTGGTTGCGCAAACCGGGGCCAGCATCGATATCGAGGTATTCTCCACCCGTGAACGGATTCGAAAAAATTTTCCAGCGCTAAGCAATGACATCCGCAATGTTATCCACGTAAAGCGAGGGGGAGATTTCAGCGGGCAGCAGCTGGGACAATACATGCTCGAGCGTTTTCGCGAGGCGGGCGGCAAGCAGGTTCGAGGAGAAGTTACCGGCATCCGGAACGGCGACGGTTATTCGCTAGAGGTCGACTGCGAAGACGGCAAACGTATCGTACAGGCCGAGGTTGTCATCAATGCGGCGGGGCCGTTCGTCAAGCATATCGGCGAGATGCTCGGGGCGGATCTGCCCGTTAAAAACGTCTATCAGCAAAAGCTTGCGTTTGACGACAAGCTTGGTGCAATTCCGCGAGACATGGCGTTTTCGATCGATCTCGACGAAAAAAGGCTGAGCTGGACCGACGAGGAACGCGCATTGCTTGCGGAAGACGCCGACTGCGCCTGGTTAACCGGGACGATGCCGGCAGGCACGCACTGCCGACCGGAAGGCGGCGAACGGGGAACCTGGGTCAAGCTCGGCTGGGCATACAACCAGCGGCCCAGCGAGCCAGAGCGAGATCTTCTAAACGAAACGTCCAGGGATCCGCAGTTTCCGGAAATCGTTATGCGCGGGGCAGCCGCCCTGTTGCCCTCGCTGACCCCCTACATTCAGACGCCACCGTCACGCTTCGTCCATTACGGCGGTTACTACACGATGACGACAGAAAACTGGCCGTTGATCGGACCGATGGGGCCTGCCAACACCTACGTTGTCGGCGCACTATCGGGGTTCGGCAGCATGTCGGCCTGCGCTGCCGGAAATCTCTGCGCCGCGTGGGTCTGCGACAGCGATCTGCCCGAGTACGCCGCTCACCTGAGCCCGGCGCGTCGTCGCGACCCACAGTTGATGGCAGAGCTCGAAAGCGCCACCAGCAAGGGGCTGCTGTAGAACTTTAAGCCAACAAAAAAGCCGGCTGCATGAAGCAGCCGGCCTTGTTCTGCAGTGGCGCCCGGCGCCGGCAGTTACTCCTCTGAACTTACCAGGAGTACATGCCCTTGAGATACCAGGAGCCGCCTTCGTAGTTGGCTACCGTGCGGCGAGGATACTGCAGGCCGACGCTCAGACGGTTCGCGTTCGGCGGACCAATCGTGTCGATGAACTCGTCGAAAATATTGGAGCCGCCGAGTACGACACGCCAGTTCTCGTTGACCTGCCAGCCGGCCTCGAGATCGACATAGTACGTCGAGTCGATCTGGGCACTCGGATCCGTCGCCGCGCCGATCCGGCCGCGTTCATCGAAGTGTTCACCAAAGTAATTGATGCGGCTCATGATGTTGAACTGCTCGCCAATAAGCCAGTTGCCGGTCAGCGTCCAGCGATGCTCGGGGTAGTTGTTCTCGATGTCCTCGACGAGATCGTCCCCCACGGGCTGGATGCCTCGAATCAGCTTCTGACCTGTGACGTCGACCGTGTTGTACGCGTAGGCCAATGCGAGATCGAGCCTGGAAGCCGATCCGAGTTCAAATGACGACGTTGCGACGATATCGATGCCTTCGTGCTCTACATCGATGGCGTTCGTATAGAAGGAAATCGAACGCGCCGGAAGATTGGGGTCGTCACCAGGCTGCGGTGGCACCGGGATGTTACCCGTGCGATAGATGCGGTCATCGACTTCTATCTTGTAGACATCCGCCGTCAACGTAACGAGGTCGCCGATTTCTGCCGAGAACCCGGCGCTGATATTTAGCGAAGTTTCTTCGGTCAGCGCAGTTCCGCCGGCCGCGACAACATCAGGATTGTTTACGGGGAACAGGCCTTCTTCAACCTGCAGTCCCGTCGTGCCGTCAAACGTCGTGATGATCGTGCTGACGTTGGACTGGCCCGGCGTCGGAGCGTGGAATCCCGTGGAAATAGCCCCGCGCAATGCGAAAGCGTCGTTAACACGGAAACGCGCCGCGATCTTGCCGTTCAATGTACCGCCGAAGTCCGAGAAGTTCTCGTAACGCGCCGCGTACTGAACCAGGAACTGATCAGACACGTCGTGTTCTACGTCGGCATATATTGCGACGTTGTCACGTTTGAAGTCGCCCGCGTTCTTGGGCTCGATGCCTCGAAAACCGCTCGATCCTAAGCCGAGGAACGAGTTGGGCTCACCAGAAAAAGCCGTAAAGGTCTCTTCGCGCGCCTCGAAGCCGAACGCGAGGTTAATGGCGTCGCTAACGGGCAGTGAGAAATCGACGTTCACGGTTTGCTCTTCCTGGGCGTAACCGCCGACATCGAAACCCATCTGCGGCAGGGTTTGCAGATCCCCGGGGCCGAGCGTTGGGTTGGCCGTGTTGTTCAGGAAGTAGTCGAGCTCGTTCTTGCCATAGTTGAAGCTCAAGTCGTACAGCATGCCGCTGTCGAACTCGCCTTTAACGCCGACGACAAAACTCGCGTCGTCCTGGGCGCCGTCCAGGAACGGCGTGAAGCCGCCGGGCAAGCCGACAAAACCCTGCTCCCGCAGGCTCAGCGTATTCGGAATGCCGTTGACATCCGGGTCATCCGGGGATTGGTCGCAAACCGGGCAACCTTCCCCAAAAGCAAGTTGCGAGGTGAAAGCCGCGTTAGTGTCCGGGTTCCTGTAGAAAAAGCGATAGCGACCGTCGGTCTCCGCGAGACTAAAACGAGCGTACAGCTCGGAGGTGCCGCTGATCTCGAAACCGGAATTCACGAAGAACCGGACGCCCTCGGTTTCCGGGCGGCCCCAGGTCTGCACAAGAGGAGCGTCTCCGAACGGTGCGTCCGTGCCAACCTCTGGCCGACCACTATCGATCAGCGCCTGTGCGTCCGGCCGCTGGATGCCGCGCGACAGTGCATCGTTGTCCACGTATTCAATCGTCGCATTGACAAAACCGCTGTTGCCTATCGGAATACCGATGTTGGCACCGGCGTGAAGGCTCTGTTCGCCCTCAAAGTGCTCGCCGTACTGCAGTTTCACCTGGCCACCTTCGTCCGCATTCTTCATGATGAAGTTGATGACACCGGCGATCGCGTCCGAACCGTACTGCGATGCTGCGCCGTCCCGCAACACTTCGACGCGTTTTACGGCGAGGCCTGGAATCATTCCGATATCGACGCCATGGGCACCGTTACCGGCCGCCGGCGCGAAAAATTGTACGAGTGCCGAACGATGGCGGCGTTTGCCGTTGATAAGGACCAGCGTCTGATCGGGTGCAGTGCCGCGAAGCGAGGTCGGTCGCACGAATGCGCTGCCGTCACCGGTTGCAGGCGTGGCCGTATACGATGGAATCAACGCCTTGAGATTGTCGGTAAGGTCCGCTGTATTGCCGAGCGCATTGAAACTCTCGGCGTTGATCACGTCGACGGGTACCGGCGAGTCTCCGGCGGAGCGCGCTTTGGCGCTACGCGTGCCGGTTGTTACGATTTCCTCGATGAGCTCTTCACCCTGTGCGTTGGCCGGCTGAATCGTTAGTCCGGCAGCGGCAACGACGGCCGCCAGCACGCTAATCGAAATGGTTTTTATGTTCATTTTGTATTTCCCCCACTAATTTAAGCGCTTTACTACGAAAATCACCGTAGCCGATCGCCGTTTTTTATGCAACGGATGAACCGCTTCGGTGTAGCAGGGATCTGCCTAGCTACCGTAGATACGGGCGGGCAGCCAGGTAACGAGATCCGGGAATATCGCGAGCAGCAGCAGCGCCAGCAGCTGGATCCCGACAAACGGGACAGCCCCGCGATAGACCTGCGCCGTCGTGACCGATGCAGGCGCTACGCCGCGAAGGTAGAACAGCGCAAAGCCGAACGGCGGGGTCAGGAAAGACGTCTGGAGGTTGATAGCAATCATGATGCCGAGCCATACGGGGTCGAGACCCATCGCGAGCAGCACGGGACCGACGATCGGCACAACGACAAACGTTATTTCGATGAAGTCGAGTACGAAGCCGAGCAGGAACATGACCAGCATCACGACGATGACCGCGCCGACGACGCCGCCTGGCAGGGCTTCGAGAATAACGCGCACGCCATCGTCACCGCCGTAGCCACGAAAGACGAGCGAAAAGATAGACGCGCCGATCAAAATAAGAAACACCATGCTGCTGATACGCAGGGTGCTCTGCATTATTTCCCTGAGTCGCGCGAGGTCCAGCTGTCGCCGGTAAAGGGCAAGCAGCAGCGCGCCCATGCCGCCGACACCGGCTGCTTCGGTCGGTGTTGCGAGGCCCTTGAGAATGGAGCCCAGTACCGCCAGGATCAACAGCAAAGGAGGCAACAACGCGCTTAGTACCTGCCCGACGGAAACCGGCTGCTCTTGCTCGCGATGGTGTGCGGGCATCGCGCCGGGACGAAAAAACGCGACCCCGAGAATATAGAGCACGTACAAAGATACGAGCATGAGGCCGGGGATCAACGCGCCCGCGAACAGGTCGCCCACGGACACTGTCTTTGGAGCATAGACACCCATTTCCAGCTGTGCCTGCTGATAAGCGGTCGTCATGACATCGCCCAGCATCACGAGAATGATCGATGGCGGGATGATCTGCCCGAGTGTGCCCGACGCGCAGATCGTCCCTGTCGCAATTTCCGGCGAATAGCCCCGTTTGAGCATGGTGGGCAGCGACAGCAAGCCCATGGTAACGACCGTGGCGCCGACGATGCCCGTACTCGCGGCGAGAAGCATGCCGACGAGCGTTACCGAGATGCCGAGGCCGCCGCGCAGTGTTCCGAACAGGGAGCTCAGCGTTTCCAAGAGCTCCTCGGCAATGCGGGCACGCTCCAGTGTGACGCCCATGAAGACAAAGAGCGGCACGGCGACCAGCGTCTCATTGGTCATGATGCCGAATACCCGGTTCGGCAATCCGGAAAGCAGGGCCTCGTTGAAGCCGCCGCCTAATACGCCGAAGCCCGCGAAAATTAGCGCTGTACCACCGAGTGTGAATGCAACCGGGAAGCCGGCCAGTAGTATGAGAATAACCGCTACAAACAGCAGCGCGGCCACCCACTCCATCTCAGCCCTGCCTCAGTGTCTTGAGCGAGCGCAGCAACAAAGAGCTGCCCTGCAACGCAACGGTAATTGGCATCAAGAGCAGCACTGTTTTGAGCAATGGAATCAGTGGATACGGCAAGCCCCCTGATTCCCGAGAAGCTTCGTGCAGGCTCCAGGACGCGGCGACAAAATCGAAAGATTTCCACGCCAGGAAGACACACAAAGGCAAGAGGAAAAAAATGACACCAAGCAGGTCAATCCATGCACGTCGCGTGGCGCTCATCGTTCGATAGAAAACGTCGACGCGCACATGATCTTCGTGCTGCAGGGTATAGGCGGCGCCCAGCATGAAGACCACGGCGTGCATCCAGATGACGGACTCCTGCAACCAGATCAGACCTGCATCGAATACATATCGCATTACGACGATAACGAAGGTGACTATGACCATGAACAGCGTCAGCCAGGCGGACGCTTTGCCGGTCGTGCTGCTTATTTTATCGGGCAGGGTTGTCTGCGGTTCTTCTGTCACGGCAACGAACTCGCGCTCAGGTGCGCCAGAAAGTCGGCGTGATCAATACCAGTAGCGTGAAAATCTCGAGACGACCAAGCAGCATGCCGGCGATGGATATCCATTTAGCCGTGTCGGTCAGTGACATAAAGCCGGCCGAAACGTCGCCGAGCCCCGGGCCCAGGTTGTTCAGTGTTGCCGCGACGGCCGAAAATGCCGTGACCTGGTCGAGGCCGGTCGACATCATCAGAAGAAGCATCGAACCGGCCACGATGATGTAGACAGAAAAGAAACCCCAGACGGCATCGACGACCCGGTGAGGAACAGCCTTGTTCCCGAGCTTGACGGGAATCTCGGCGCTCGGATGCACGAGCCGCTTGATCTCACGGACCCCCTGCTTGTATACGAGAAGCCAACGAATGACCTTGATGCCGCCGGCTGTCGATCCTGCCGAGCCGCCGACGAAACTCGCAAAAATCAGAAGTACCGGTAAAGCGGCGGGCCACACCGAGAAATTCTCCGTGGTAAAACCCGTGGTTGTCGCGATAGAAACGGCCTGGAACAAGCCTTTGATGAACGTTTGCCCCGGTTCTGCAAAGCCCCTGTGCCAAAAAAGAATCGCAATGACGGCTATCGACAAAAAGACAAGTATAGAGCCGTAGGCGCGGAACTCGGGGTCCTGAAAATAGTGTTTTACTGAAACGTATCGCCAGGCGAAAAAATGCAGCGAGAAATTGATGCCGGCAACGAACATGAAAAACACGGCAACGAGGTCGATAGTCGCACTGTCAAAATGTCCGATACTCAGGTCGTGGGTTGAGAAGCCGCCGATTGCAACAGTCGAGAAGGCATGGCACAGCGCATCGAACAAACCCATGCCGGCAAGCCAGTAACCGACCATGCACGTGATCGTGAATGCCAGGTACACATACCAGAGGGCCTTGGCCGTCTCGGTAATGCGCGGCGTGAGCTTGGTGTCCTTAACGGGCCCCGGTGTTTCGGCCCGGTAAAGCTGCATGCCACCGACACCGAGCATGGGCAATACCGCCACGGCCAGCACGATGATGCCCATGCCACCGAGCCACTGCAGCTGCTGCCGATAATAAAGTATGGATAAAGGAAGCTCATCGAGCCCCGTAAGCACGGTGGCACCGGTCGTTGTCAGGCCCGACATTGACTCAAAAACAGCATCTGTAAATGACAGGGACAGACTGTCCGAAAAGAACAGCGGTGCTGCGCCGAACGTGCCGAGGACCGACCAGAACGCCGCAACCACGAGAAAGCCATCGCGCAAGCGCAGCTCTTTGCGTACGCGATGTACGGGCAGCCAGCAAATAAAGCCTGCAGCGAGCGTCAGGCCAAAGCCTTCAACGAAGGGCAGCCAGGAATGATCGTCGTAGTACAGGCTGAATAGAATCGGCGGCAGCATGGTCAGGCTGAACATCATTAACAGCAGACCGAGGATGCGTTGTACGACTGTCCAGTTCATTTGTCAGCAGGCCATTACTAAACGAAGGAGACGCCGACCTGGAACAGGCTCTCGAGTTTTTCGATTTTGCGACGATCGGTCATGAACAGGATTACATGGTCGTCGGCCTCTATGACCGTGTCGTGATGTGCAATGATGACCTGATCGCCACGCACGATAGCGACGATAGCTGTTCCTTTCGGCAAATCGATGTCGTCTATTGCGCGACCAACTACCTTGGAGTTGTCCTCGTTGCCATGAGCGATCGCTTCCATGGCCTCGGCTGCGCCGCGCCGCAGCGAGTGAACCTTGACCACGTCCCCGCGGCGCACATGAGCCAGCAAAGAGCCGATCGTGACCTGTTGCGGCGATATTGCGATATCGATGGTGCCTGCCTCGACCAGGTCGACGTAGGACGCCCTGTTTATTAGTGCCATCGCTTTGTGAGCGCCCAGGCGCTTGGAAAGCATTGAGCTCAGGATGTTGGCTTCTTCCGAATTGGTTATCGCGCAGAACACATCGACATTGTCGATATTCTCTTCGAGCAGCAGTTCCTCATCGGCGGCATCGCCGACGAGTACGATCGCTTTGTTGAGTTGCTCCGAAATGTCGCGAGCGCGCTGCTGATCTCGTTCAATGATCTTTACCTGGTTGGTTTGTTCCAGGGCAAGCGCGAGTCGCACACCTATATTACCGCCGCCGGCGATGACGACGCGGCGGACAGGATCCTCGAGCCGCCGCATTTCGCTCATGAACACGCGAATGTCTTTGCGGTCGGCGATGAAAAAGACCTCATCGCCTTCCTGAATGACGGTGTCACCGTCGGGGAGCATGGCCTTGCCCTGGCGATAGATCGCCGCAATGCGACCTTCGGTGTTCGGGATATGG
>CAMYIS010000089.1 GCA_947258485.1 uncultured Woeseiaceae bacterium | reverse complement strand
CGCGCACCGGCATCGACTCGAATCCGAACGGTATGACGCTATCCGCAGACACTAGCTGCCGAGTTTGTCTTTGAGGATCTGGTTCACCTGCCCCGGGTTTGCCTGGCCTTTGGTTGCCTGCATGACCTGGCCCACGAAAAAGCCGATGAGCTTGTCTTTGCCGGCTTTGTATTCGGCAACCTGCCCCGGATTGGCTGCGATGACTTCGTCGACAACAGCCTCGATCGCCGAGCTGTCGGTAATCTGCTTCAAGCCTTTTGCTTCGATGACCGCGTCAGCCGTACCCTCACCGTCCCACATCGCCTCGAAAACCTGTTTGGCGATTTTTCCGGAGATCGTGTTGTCGTGGATTCGCGTCAACAGGCCCGCCAGTTCGGTAGCCGAAACCTTGCTGTCGGCGATATCGAGTCCGTCCCGGTTCAGCGCGCCGGACAAATCGCCGATGACCCAGTTTGCGACCAGCTGTTTTTTCGCACCTGTCGCCGCCGCTGCGGTTTCAAAAAAATCGGCCAGCGTGCGCGAACCCGTCAACAGGTCGGCGTCGTCCAACTTGAGGCCATACTCATCGACAAAGCGCTGTTGCTTCGCCGCCGGAAGTTCCGGCAATTGCTGCCGCACCGACTCGATATACTCTGCGCTGATCTCGACCGGCAACAGGTCCGGGTCGGGGAAATAGCGATAATCGTTCGCTTCTTCCTTGGACCTCATCGGCCGTGTCTCGTCCTTGTCCGAATCGTACAGGCGCGTTTCCTGCACGACTTCGCCACCGTCTTCCAGGCGTTCGATCTGTCGCTCGATCTCGAAGTTGATCGCTCTCTCGACGAAACGGAAAGAGTTCAGGTTCTTTATTTCGGTGCGCGTGCCAAGCTCTTTCTGACCAACGGGTCGCACCGACACATTGGCATCGCAGCGAAAAGAACCTTCCTGCATGTTGCCGTCGGAAATGCCAAGGTAACGCACAATCGTGTGAATCTTGCGCATGTAAGCCACGGCCTCTTTCGCCGAGCTCAAATCCGGCTCCGAGACAATTTCGAGGAGCGGCGTACCCGCGCGGTTCAAATCGATGCCGGAATTTTGGTCGAGGCCTTCGTGAATGGACTTTCCTGCGTCCTCTTCCAGGTGCGCGCGCGTGATCCCGATGCGCTTTTTCCTGCCATCGGCGTCGTTAATGTACAGCTCGCCGTGCTCGACGATGGGCAGTTCGAACTGGCTGATCTGGTAGCCCTTCGGCAAGTCCGGGTAAAAATAATTCTTGCGCGCAAATACCGAACGCGGTGCAACCGTGGCATCGACGGCCAGCCCGAACATGGTCGCCATGTGCACGACTTCTTCGTTGAGCACGGGCAATACGCCCGGGTAGCCCAGATCAACAAGGCAAGCCTGCGTATTGGGCTCGGCACCGTAAGCCGTCGAGGCGCCGGAGAAGATCTTGGACCTTGTCGCGAGCTGCGAGTGGATCTCGAGACCGATGACTGTTTCCCAACCAGCTTTCATCGGAAATCCTCGGGACAGGCCGTGTGCCAGTCGGTTGCCTGCTGGTACTGGTGTGAACACCTGAGCAAGGTCTCTTCGGCGAAATGTGCTCCAACCAGGTGCAGCCCGACCGGTAGCCCATCGACGAAACCGCATGGAATTGACATGGCCGGCAGCCCGGCCAGGTTCGCACCGATGGTGTAGATGTCGTTCAGGTACATCGTGATCGGATCATCCATCTTGTCGCCGAGCTTGAACGCCGGTGAAGGTGCGGTCGGCCCGACAATAACGTCGACGGCGGCAAACGCCTGTTTGAAGTCATCCGCGATCAGATGACGCACCTGCTGAGCTTTGAGGTAGTAAGCGTCGTAGTAACCGGCCGACAGCACGTAAGTACCGGTCATGATGCGGCGCTTGACCTCGTCACCAAACCCTTCGCCACGACTGCGGCAATAAAGGTCAAGAAGGTCTTCGGCGTTCTCGGCACGATGGCCAAAGCGAACGCCATCGAATCGCGACAGGTTGGATGAACATTCTGCCGGCGCAACGACGTAGTAGGTCGGCACCGACAAATCGAGATTGGGGAGATCGACTTCAACGGTCGTGGCACCCAGGGATTCGAGTACGGCGATCGCGTCCTTGACCGTGACGCCGCATGCCTCGTCGAGACCTTCGTCGAAATGCTGCCTGACGATGCCGACGCGCAGGCCCTTGAGCGACTCTTTCAATGCACCGATATAATCGGGAACCGGCTGGTCAATCGAAGTGGAATCCCGCTCATCAAATCCCGCCATAACCCCGAGCAAGCGCGCAGCATCTTCCGCCGTACGCGTGATTACGCCGGCCTGGTCGAGGCTCGAGGCGAACGCGATCATGCCGTAGCGTGATACGCGACCATAGGTCGGCTTGATTCCCACGGTGCCGGTCAGCGCCGCGGGCTGGCGAATCGATCCGCCCGTATCGGTGCCCGTCGCAGCCGGCGCCAGGCGTGCTGCAACCGCTGCCGCGGAACCGCCTGAAGAGCCGCCGGGCGAACAGGAGAGATCCCAAGGGTTTTTGACAGGACCGAAGTAGCTCGTTTCGTTCGACGAGCCCATCGCGAACTCATCCATGTTGGATTTGCCCAGGACCACGGCGCCGGCGCCGGCGAGTTTTTCGACGACCGCCGCGTCATAGGGCGAAATAAAGTTGTTCAACATTTTCGAGCCGCAGCTCGTTTTCACGCCGCGAGTACAGAATATGTCTTTATGAACGATCGGCAGGCCGTTCAGCACGTCGCCTTCGCCAGCTGCCCGCGCTTTGTCGGCGCGCGCTGCAGCGTCGAGCGCTGCCTCGGCGGTTACCGTAATGAATGCATTGAGCTTCTCGTCCAGTTTCCCGATGCGATCGAGCAATGACCGCGTCAGTTCAACAGACGTAAAGTCGCCGCGGTCGAGCCCGGCGGCAAGTTCGCTCATCGACTGAGCATGCATTTCCCGCTGCGTATCACTCATTCTATGACTTTGGGTACGAGGTACAGCCCGCCGGAGACGGCGGCTGCATTTTCCTGGAACCGATCCCGTTCGTTCGTCTCGATGACGACATCGGGGCGCAGCCGCTGGGCTGTATCGAGCGGGTGCGCCATCGGTATCACGCCGCCCGTGTCCGCCTGGGACAGCTGATCGACGAAATCCACGATCCTGGAGAGCTTTTCGACACTCTCGGCGTATTCGTCCTGATTGAGTTTCAGCCGCGCCAGCATCGCGATGTGCTGGACCTGATCTTTGCTAAGAGACACGGGACATTTCCGGCGGTGATTGTTGCGTCTAAGGGTTGTCAAACGGACCGCTTTTCGGCGGGGACGCAATAATACACGGCGCCTTGTGCAATGTCCTGCGCATTGTTAGATTACGCCGTTAATCTTGCTTCGAGACCCCGCCCCGACATGTTCAAGA
>CAMYIS010000088.1 GCA_947258485.1 uncultured Woeseiaceae bacterium | reverse complement strand
GTTGTTTTGACCCGCATCTTCCTCGGTTTCGGTACAAACGAAAGTCAGGTGCTCCACGCGCGCGACGTCATCGGGATCCGAGCGATGCAGGTAGCAATTCGGATAGGTCTTTTCATTGAGCGTCGTCAATGTGCCGTCGCCAAGCATCTGTTGAACCAGTTCCTGGTACTCGTCGTCGGAACCGGAACACCAGTAGATGTTGTCGGGGCGCGTATGCCTGGCAACAGAATCAACCCAATCCTGCAGTGCGGGAAGCGTCGTAGTCATTTCATGTTCCTGAGAATTTCGTTGTGTGAGTGCGGCGTCGTGTCGGCCACATTAATGTCACTAATTATACTCAGGACCAAAATATCTGCATCCCATAAAACTAGTAGAGTTCGCGCGTATAAATCCGCTTGTTGTCACCGTCATATATGCCGAACGTTGCGGTACCGGTCGGATCCTCCAGGCCCGGAAGCGCTGCGTCCCAGTCGAACTCGAGCCAGAACGGAACATCGGCTGTAACATCTGTGCTGCCGTCGTTACCGTCGCCAGGGGCGAGCAGAAACAGGTTGAAGTCGCCGCCGAGCGGGGGTTCACGAAAGCGCTGTCCGGCCGGTCCGGCAGCTGCACAGCCGGCGCCGCTCGCGCCCGGGTTGCCCGTGTCGAGCACGCAGGTCTCGCCCGGCGAGAGGTTTTCTCTAAAATTACCCAGGCTCAAAGACACGTTTGACGTGCAGCTATCGTCTGTATTCGCCACGAAGCCGGTTGCTGCATCGACGAAGTACTCGGCGCGCATCGGTACACTCAGGTTGACGCGTTCGGAACCGATTACGTTAAAGAGCCGTGCGCGCCCGAAGCGCATGTTAGCGCCGCTATCGAATGGGATGCCGGCGACGGTCACCGGCGTGACTAGCGTGGTTACTCCGTCGGCATCGATAACATCGATGCTGAGGCTGATGTCGGCATCGAACGGGACTTCCGCGGCGGCCCGCAGGAACGAGATGCCTGTGCCCGAACTGAACAACAGCGTGCCGGTGCCGGCGGCCGTGTCGGCGATTACGGGGTCAGCGCCCGCTGCCGGCAAGCCCGAGAGATCGAGGTTTCCGCTTGCCGCCGTGTAGTCGCGATTTTGCAGGGTCAGATTCGTGACCTTGAAGAATGAGCCCGTATAGTTTTGCGTTACGCCGCCGCCTGCTGCGAGCGCGGTGAAAGTGATGAGGGGCGCCGTGCTAAACCCGAAGCTCTCGCCGATATAGGTGAATCCACCGCTGGCGCACTGGGTCTGAAAAAGCGGTGCATTGAGCGCAGTTGCAAAGTGATGCGGAATGAAGCGGCCGACATTGCCGGATGCCAGACCGGTTACATCACCGCCGCTAAGATAGCTGCCGTCGCCGACGGATGGCTGCAAGCGGATAATACCGACTTCGGGCCACGTGAAAGTTGCGCCGGTTGCCGAGCCTGCCGTGAACAGTCCGAATCCGAGCGCCGGGCTCAGTCCCGGATCGTTACCGGCAACAGGATCGACCAGGCTTGACGTCAAACGCACGGTTTCGGGCGCGTTTTCCTGACCAAAGTTGGGCGTGATATCGCCCTCGGCGTCGCGAGCTGTGACGGTGACCGAGAACGGGTCGCCGGCGGCAACGAACACGGCTCCCGATGCATCGGCTGCCGCGGGATTCGGGTTGCCGCTACTGTCCTCGATATTGCTCAGCGTGAAGTTTGCAGGTTTTACGACGAACGCGGCGGTCGCACCGCGGATGCCGGTCGGCAGGTCCGGGTGTGCGAGATTGTCGTCTTTGACGAATACCTGGATGCTGCCGGCATCTTTGTATTTGCCGGTTACCGCCGCCTGTCCGTTGGTAAACGTAACAGGCTGGTTTCCGGCAGTGGCCTCGGCGAGGCCGATCACGTTGCCGTCGATCGTCGCTGCAATCGTGCCACCGGCCGGATCGATACGGTTAAACCAGAACTTAAGGTTTTGCGGTCCCGTGTAGGATTCAATGATGCCGCAAACCGGATCGCTGGCCGTTTGCCCGAAGGCCGCGACGTAAATTCCGAAGTCGGTTCCGGCAACCTGAGTCGCGTTGAACGGCACGATCAACCCGGGTGGCGGGTTGCTGAGCGGCGCGGCGGTAAGAGTGAAACCACTGGCCGAGAACGCGATATTACCTTCGGCGTCGTTGTCGCGGATGGCCGGATCGCTGGTTTGGTAGACGTCGATATCGACGCTCACGGGTCCTTCAGGATAGCTCAGAGAAAAAACAGCACTCGATTCGCCAAGTGGCCAGTCGTAAGTCGCGATTCCGTCGTTGGCTGTCGCGTCGTTCAACGTGCCGCTGCCGGTCACTAGCAGCCAGTTGCCACTTCCGGTCTGGGTATCGAGCGTTACCTCTTCCTGATATGCCGTCAGCGGATTGGCTGACGTATCCTCGACCCGGACTGTGATTGTCTCCGCCAGGCAGTTGATGCCGAAATTGTCGTGATTGACGACGAACACCGGTACTACCTCTATACACGAAGTGATTGCTGCGTTCTTGCCGGCGAAGTAGGCATTGCCCGCGCCAGATACCCAGACGTCGTTAATTTCACTGCTGGCTTCGACGGTTTCCTGCCAGGTCACTCCGTCGAATTGCAGCACGACGCCGTTTTTGCCGACCGCAAACACCTCATTACCATTGCCAGACACGCCGTTCAGATTCTGGCTCGAATTCGCGACGACGCTGCAACTGGTGCCGTCGTGTCGATAGACCTCTTTTCTTTTTACGAGGTAAATATTGCCGGCGCTGTCGCCCCAGAGATCCTCGAAACCATTGCCGGTCGCGCACAGCGTGTCCGGTGACGACCAGGTCCCTGCGCTGCGATCGAATCTGAACAGCGTACCGTCGTCCCCCAAAGCGTAAAAATAACTGCTGTTGCCCCAGGCATCCGTGAGCTTTTCGTTTCCGGTGCCGGCTGCCGCTTTCTGGCTGGTCCAGCTTGCCCCGTTGTAGAAGAACAGGGTGCCCTTTGCGCCAACGACCCAGGCCGCGGTAGCGGAGGCAGCCCACACGCCGAATAGATCCTGATTGGTAAACCCGGTGCGGGACACCCAGCTGCCGGCGACCAGTTGCAAGGTTTCTCCCTTCTTGCCCACGGCGAACGCGGTTGCGTTGTCAACGACTTCGACGTCGTTGAGATCCTCGCCACCAGGGTTCGGCATGGCGTTCCACGCGGCGCCGCCATAACGGTAGATCACGCCCTTTTTGCCGACGCCGATGATGTTGGTATCCGAAGATCCCGAAATCCCGCGGAATTCCTGGTTGCCGACCGTCTGTGTAGTACACACCGGGGCTGCGACGGTTTGAACGGACAGGCAAAGAATCGGTAGCACCCGTATCAGCATGGTCCGGATTGACAGGTTTTTTCGAATTATGGTGTTGGGGCCTGTCATGA
>CAMYIS010000087.1 GCA_947258485.1 uncultured Woeseiaceae bacterium | reverse complement strand
AATGGGGCCCGGCGGCAGAAGTGCATGAGTTTGCAGTATCGGTTCGACGCCGGTCAATGTAATATTGCGCCTGCATTTCCTGAGTCCCTCCGAACCCCCATCTGCAGATGACAGAAGCGCAGCTCGCATACAGGCGGCCACCTGGTCCTAACCAGACCGTTACGCTCGGCATTGACCAAGAGACGCTCGCGACGCTCGAGGGCCTGCAGCGCGAATTCGGCGACATGGTGAGCATGACCAAGCCAAATGGGCGCCTCGCGTACTTCGTCAACGATGCCGACGAGGTACGTCGCATCCTGGTGCGCCGTCACAGCAAGTACCACAAGGGCCCTGGATTCGAACGCGTCAAGATGCTGCTCGGCAACGGCCTCATTGTCAGTGACGGGGATGTGTGGAGACGCTCGCGCACAATGATCCAGCCGGCGTTCAGCCGGCAGAATGTGCATCGCCTGATGACCGTGATGGTCGAATGCTGCGACCGCCGTGCCGTCCACTGGGCCGATCTTGTCGCTCGCGGCGAGAACATCAATATCACCGAGGAGACCTCCGATTTCGCCCTGGAGCTTATCCTGATCAGCATCTTCGGCAACGATTACCACGATCGCATCCTGACCCAGGGTGAGAATCCGTTCGCGTTTCTTAGCAGGGACTCGACTCGTGACCTGAGCGTCGTCCTGAAGGTCCGCAAGCTGCGCGAGCTGTTGATGAGTATCATCGAGGACAGGCGTGGGGGCAAAGGCGAGGACCAATTCGACTTCCTCTCGATGTACCTTGCTGCCGTTGACAAAAAGGGCAACTCGTTCACCGATGTCGAGTTACTCGACGAACTCATGACGCTGATCGTCGCCGGATTTGAAACTTCGGCAAACACGCTGAACTGGGTCTGGTACCTGATCGCGAAACACCCAGACATCGAGGAAAGACTGCTTGAAGAAACGCGGCACGTACTGCCCGGCGCTTCCACTGTGAACGCCGACTCGATCAACTCGATGCAGTACACGCAGCAGACGCTTGAAGAAGCGCTCAGGCTGTATCCGCCGGTCTGGCTTTTTACGCGGCGCTCGCACGACGAGGATGAACTCGATGACTACGATGTTCCGCCTGGAACCGACATCTACCTGTCACCGTTTATCCTGCATCGGACCGAACGCTATTGGCCGGACCCACACATATTCGACCCGGAGCGATTCGCGCCTACCGACAAACCGAGCAAGGACCGGCCTTACTTTCCGTTTTCACTGGGCCCTCGACGGTGCCTAGGCGAGTATTTTTCTTTTCTCGAAATGAAGGTCCACCTGGGCTTGTTACTGCCACGTTTTCGAATGCGCTTGCTGGACGACAAAGAACCCGATCTCGAATTGGGAATCAATCTTCGTTCAGCAACCGATATCTACCTGCAACCCGAGGAACGGTAAGCACCTCATGGAGCTTTACAACACACTCACCGACATGCTGCGCGACGCACGTGGCAAGGACCGTGAAATTCGATTCATCGATGGCGAGAATGACGAGAGTGTCGTTCGCTTCCCGGACTTGTGGGATCGGGCTATCGCGTTGCTTGGTTCCTTGCAGGCTCGCGGCATGCAGCCGGGTGACGAGCTCATCATTTTCAGCAAATCGAATGAGAGTTTCGTAGTCGCATTCTGGGCTGCCGTGCTCGGCGGTATCGTGCCGGTGCCGGTTGCGGTCGGTATCAGCGATGAGCATCGGCTTAAATTATTTCGCATCGTGTCGCAGATGAAGAAAGGGACGCTGTTTACAGAAATGGGGTTGCTGCAACGCTTGCTTGAATTCTCGAAGCAACGGGAACTGCATGACATCACGCATTTGCTGGAAACGCGCACCGTGTTGATGAGCGATGTCGAGCCGGCATCGCATGGCGAGGCCTTTGCAGCGACACCGGACGATATCGCGTTCATTCAGTATTCCTCGGGTTCGACGAGTGATCCGAAAGGCATCGTGCTTACACACAAAAACCTCTGCGTCAATATCCGCGCGATTGTCGAGGCAACCGGCTGGAACAAGGACGATCAGAGCCTGAGCTGGATGCCGCTGACCCATGATATGGGACTGATTGGTTATCACCTGAGCGTACTCGGCGTGGGCATGAATCACGCCGTCATGGATACCAACGTATTTGTCAGGCGACCGTTGCTATGGATGAGCAAGGCCGATGAACTGCGCGCCACGCAGTTATGCTCGCCAAATTTCGGGTACAAGCACTTCCTGAAGCTGTTTGTGCGAAAGGGTCTTCCCGATCTGGATCTTTCATGCGTCAAGCTGATTCTCAACGGCGCGGAACCGATTTCCTGGGAACTTTGCGAGGAATTCCTTGCGGCGCTCGCGCCGCACGGCCTCAAGCGCACCGCGATGTATCCCGTATACGGACTGGCCGAGGCAACCGTTGGCGTTTCACTTCCGAAACCCGGCAGCGAATATTCACGCATCACGGTCGACAGGCATAGTCTGCGCGTCGGAGATGGCTACCGTGCCGTTGACCCCGGCGATTCGGATGCCGTGAGCTTTGTGAAGGTCGGTAATGCCATTCGCGATGTTGAAATTCGAATAGCGGATGACAAGGACGACGTTTTGCCCGAGGGCGTGATCGGAAATATTCAGCTACTGGGTGGCAGTGTGACCGAAAACGTATACGGCGATGATGCGGCGACGGCCGAGCTCTTCACGCCAGATGGCTGGCTGCGCACCGGGGACTGCGGCGTGTTCGTCGATCAACAGCTGGTGATCACAGGCCGCCAGAAAGACATCATCATTGTCAACGGTCAGAACTACTATCCACATGACATCGAGGAAATTATTGCGGGACTTGATGGCATGGACCTCAACAAGGTCGTGGTTGCAGGCGCGACACCCAAGGGCGGCCAGACCGAAGAGCTGATCGCATTCATCCTTTACCGCCAGGCGGTGGAAGAATTCGTACCGATGATCCACCGGGTTCGAGCGCTGGTCGGCGAGCAGACGGGCCTGGAAGTCGATACCGTGATTCCGGTTTCACGCATTCCAAAGACGACCAGCGGCAAAGTGCAGCGCGGCAAACTCCTGGACGCCTACCTGGATGGCGAATTTGACGAGATTCTCGGCCAGCTTGCGCCTGGCGACGCGGATGATGCCGCGATCGACGATGACGCGCTCGTAGCCGAACTTATGATGATTTGCCGCGAGTTTTCGAAAGATCGTAAGATCGGGCCCGAAGACAACCTTTTCGAAGTCGGCGTGAGTTCGCTGACGTTGACCGAGATTGTCCTGGCGGTTGACGAGAAATACCCGGGTAAACTCGATATCAGCGACTTGTTCGACTATCCGACGTTGCGAGAGATCGCGGCGTTCCTAAGAAGGAACACCACATGACTTATGCACGCATCGCCGGTATAGGCAGCTATCTGCCGGAGAAAGTCG
>CAMYIS010000086.1 GCA_947258485.1 uncultured Woeseiaceae bacterium | reverse complement strand
GGATTGAACAGTGATATAACGACATCCACTAACAAGAAGGAGACCAAGCAATGAGTGTTGCAAAGACATCAGAAATCACGGCATCGTCGTCCAAGAGCTTTGAAGATGCGATTCGCGCCGGAATTCGCAAGGCGGGCGAGACCGTAAAGAATATTGAAGGCGCCTGGGTCAAGGAACAGAAGGTCGTCGTCAAGAAAGGGGAAGTCGAGGAGTATCGTGTGACGATGAAAGTCACTTTTATTGTGAAATAATATTAAGCATTTGGTAAATAATTGAAGCATGACAACCTGAAGGAGACAGCAATGCCAGGCAAGTTTGAAGTGTACAAAGACAAGGCGGGTGAATATCGCTTTCGTCTCAAAGCAGCGAACGGCCAGAACATTCTCAGCAGTGAAGGCTACAGCGGCAAAGCGAGTTGCCTGAACGGCGTCGAGTCGGTCAAGAAAAACTCGCAGAATCCGGATCGCTTCGCAAAGAAGACGACCCCGTCCGGCAAGTTTCGTTTCAATGTGACCTCATCGAATGGCCAGGTTGTCGGCACGAGCCAGAGCTACTCATCCAATTCCGGCTGCAACAACGGCATGAAGAGCGTTGCCGCGTGTGCACCAGGTGCGAGACCAGGTGCGAGACTGGACGACCAAACTTAAGGCCGAACTTAGGGCTGACGACGGCTTCCGGTCATTCGAATCCGGAATCGTCGTCAGACCCTGCTCTCTTGCCCTACCTGTCCATCCTCCCTGGATTTGACAATAACCCGCGCCTGATCCGAGTCTCCGGTCAACCGATTTCCCTGCCGCCCGTTCTTAGTACTGAACAGCAACTGATTGTAAGGAAACGAGGAGACTTATCATGGATTCGAGAAAACTGATTTATTCGATAGCGGTGCTGGCGTTGTCTTGTGGAACCGCATTCGCGGACACGGGCGACAGGGTTGAAGAGCGCCTGGACAATCGCGGCGATCGCATTGAAGACCGCCTTGACAAGAAGGGCGATCGGATAGACCAACGCCTGGATAACAAAGGCGACCGAATCGATGCGCGGCTCGACCGAAAATCTGACCGGGCGGCGGCCGCCGGGCGGGACCGTTTGTCGAAACGCCTGGACCGAAAAGGCGATCGCATTGATAGAAAACTGGATCGCAAAGGGGACCGCGTTGACCGCAAGCTGGATCGCAAGGGCGAACGCGTAGACCGTCGCCTCGATCGTCGCGGAAATCGTGCGGACCGGCGTATTGATCGTCGTCAGACAAGGCGCGGCGGTCGGTAAGCGCAAACGACAGAGCCCCAAGCAACACGCCGGCGGTAGTGACTACCGCCGGCTTTTTATTGCGCGATGCGCTGTGGCAGGAATTGCTTAAGCGGCTTTCTGATCTGGATTAAGCAGGTTGCGTCGTTCCGTTTCGACCTGTGCGTGCACGTCGTGGACCGACGCCTCTTTCACGGGCCCGTAGCCGCGGATATCCAGGTAAAGCCGAATCAGGCTGCTCGCGTCTGAAATTGTCTCGGCAGCCAGGACCGGAAGCACTTCGTCCAACAAGGTCTCGAATTCAGCAATCAATGCGCGCTCCATGCGCCGCTCCTCAGTCTTGCCGAAGAGATCAAATGCCGTGCCGCGCAGGCGACGCATCTTTGCCAGCACACGGAAGACAGGCAGCATCCAGGCGCCGAATTCTTTTTTGCGCGGCCGTCCGCGGGCATCGACACCCGCGTTCAGAATCGGCGGCGCCAGGTGGAAGCGCAGTTTCGCTTTGTCGCCGAAATCTCTGCGTATCGAGTCGAGGAACGCCGCACGGGTGTGCAGTCGCGCGACCTCATATTCGTCCTTGCAACTGAGCAACTTGAAGTAGCTCCTGGCGACGGCCTCAGTGAGTTCGTTAGTGCGGGAGACTTTCGATTCAGCCGCGCGGGTTTTCTCGACCAAGTCTACATAGCGCTGCGCCAATGCCTCATCCTGGTAATCAACCAGGAATTCGCGGCGCCGCGCGATCATTCTATCGAGCGTTTCCGCAACCTGGCTTTCGCCAGCATCGACCATGCTATTTATCGCCTGCAGATTCACCGCGGCAATGCGGCCCCAGGTGAAAGCCCGCTTGTTGGCGTCGATCTTGACGCCGTTCAGTTCGATCGCGCGATGCAGAGCTTCGAGCGAGACCGGCACGAGGGCCGCCTGCCAGGCGCAGCCGAGCAGAAGTACGTTTGCATAAATCGTATCGCCCATGAGTTTGTTAGCGAGCCGGTTGGCGTCGATCGTTGTGAGATTGTTGGCTCCGACCGCTGCCGCAATTGCGGCGACACGGTCGCTGCCGCGTAGGCTTGCATCACGGTTTTGAATGAAGTCGCCGGTCAGCATTTCCGCGGTGTTAACCAATGCCCGGGTATGGTTGTGCTTATACGTGATCGACGCTTTCGGCGAAGAGCTGACGACGATGTCGCAGCCGATCAACGCGTCGGCGTGTGCGGGCTCGATTCGCACCTGGTTGATTTTGGCGGGTTCGCTGGCGATGCGAAGATAGCTCAGAACCGTTCCGAATTTCTGTGCGAACCCCATGAAATCGAGTTCCGATGCGCCTTTACCTTCCAGGTGCGCGGCCATCGTGATCAGTGCACCAACCGTAATCACGCCGGTGCCTCCTACGCCCGTAACGAGCAGGTCGTAGCAGGCGTCAATGGCCGGAATTTGTGGCGCCGGAAGCGCGGCCGCCAGCGCCTCGTACTGAGTGTCGTCGGCGACACTCGTGGTCCGGCGCACGATGTCTCCTTCCACGGTGACAAAGCTCGGACAGAATCCGTTGAGGCAGGAGTAATCCTTGTTACAACTGTCCTGGTCGATCTGCCGCTTGCGGCCGAACGGTGTTTCTTTGGGAATGACTGACAGGCAGTTGGATTCTATCGAGCAATCTCCGCAGCCTTCGCAGACCAGGTCGTTTATAACGACAAATTTCTTCGGCTCAGCCAGCTTGCCGCGTTTTCGCCGTCGCCGTTTTTCGGTCGCACACGTTTGTGCATAGATAAGGACGGTAACGCCCGGGATATCGCGAAGTTCACGTTGCACGGCATCCATTTCCCTGCGATGGGAGATCGTGACGCCTGACGGAAAATCGCTCGCGTCGAATAGCTCAGGCTCATCGGAGATCAGTGCAATGCGCTGCACGCCCTCGGAGCGCACGGAGTGCGCGATCGACTGGACGGAAACCGGCCCGTCGACGGGTTGACCACCGGTCATCGCGACCGCGTCGTTGTAGAGGATTTTGTACGTGATGTTGGTGCCCGCGGCGACCGCCTGGCGAATCGCAAGGGAGCCCGAATGGTAGAACGTGCCGTCACCGAGGTTCTGGAAAACATGCCGGCCACCGTTGAACTTGCAGCGCGGAATCCAGTTGACGCCTTCGCCGCCCATCTGGATCAAGCCGTCGGTGTCGCGCTGCATCCAACTCGCCATGAAATGGCAGCCGATTCCCGCCAGTGCCCTGGAGCCTTCCGGAACTTTGGTCGAGGTATTGTGCGGGCAACCGGAACAAAAATAGGGCATGCGCTTGGCACCCCCGATTTCGATGACTGCGCCGGTTTGGTGCTGCAGTTGTTCGGCGCGGTTGCTGAAACGCTTGCCGCCAAACACGCGATCCAGTCGACTTGCTACGATCGGTGCCAGCTGCACGGGCGACAGTTCGCCGACCCAGGGCACAAGCGGCTCGCCGTTCTCGTCGGCTTTACCCACCATGCGCTCCGGCTTTCGTCCCGGGTAATCGTAAAAGTACTCCTTGAACTGGCTTTCGATAATGCCGCGCTTTTCTTCGACCACGAGCACTTCGTGTTTGCGCTGCACAAAGTCGAGTGCGCCCTGTGGCTCGAGCGGCCAGCCCTTGCCGGTTGTTACGATGCCGAAACGGGCGTCCGGCACGCTGAATATTTTGCGATCGATCGGGTTGGCAGCGGCAAAAGCCAGCGTCGCGGCTTTCTTTGCTTCCAGGCGTTCTTCGATCTGCGGACCTGGAAAATCGGGCCAGCGATAGTGCAGGCCGGTCGCGGGTGGCGTGAAATCGGTTGGCGTCTCGAACTGCGGGTAGGGCGGGAGTTCGATCGACATTGCCGATTCGACGGTCTCTGAGATCGCTTTAAAACCGACCCACATTCCCGAGTAACGCGACAGCGCGATGCCATAAAGGCCGAACTCGAGATACTCGGCCACGTTTGCGGGGTTCAGGTTCGGCATCATGTAGGTCAGGAACGCGACGTCGGACTGGTGCGGCATCGACGAGGAGATGCAGCCGTGATCATCGCCCGCGACAACGAGCACGCCGCCATGCGGCGAGCTTCCGTAGGCGTTGCCATGTTTCAGCGCATCGCCGGCACGGTCGACGCCGGGGCCCTTGCCATACCATATGCCGAATACGCCGTCGACGGTTCGCCCCGAGTCAGTTTCTACCTGCTGTGTGCCGAGGATTGCCGTTGCGGCAAGGTCTTCGTTGACGGCCGGCAGGAACTCGATCTGGTTCTCTTCGAGGAAGCGTTTTGCGCGCCACAGTTCCTGGTCAACCATGCCGAGCGGCGAGCCGCGGTAGCCGCTGACGAAGCCGGCCGTGTTCAGGCCGCTCGCTTTGTCGAGCGTGCGCTGCATTAAGGCGATACGAACCAGCGCCTGGGTGCCTGTCAGCAGTACTCGGCCTGATTCGCGCCGGTAGCGATCGGCGAGTTCGTAGTTGTCGAGCGGATAATGTGACTGGCTTGCGGCAGCTTCTGACATGGGCGTGTCGATGTGTGAGAACAGAAGCCCATAGTGTCGCAGATTTGGACCGCGAGACGATGCCAATCATCCCGGGTTTCGGATTAAATCAGGCAAAATCTATCGCAAAATTAGAAAAAACGGTAGAATATTTTATAATTGCGAACAAGAGCGAATAATCATGCTGGAGACAAAAGACCGCCGCATTCTCGACGAACTGCAGCGCGACGGTCGCCTGACCATGCAGGAACTCGGCGAACGCGTCGGCATGTCGATCGCTATGCCGTGATCGTGAATGCGCGCAAAGCGGGTTTCGGATTGTCGTCAGTCGTGCACGTGTCGCTGGCGCGTCACGAACAGGAAAACGTCGACCGGTTTATTCGCGAGGTCCTCAGGCATCCCGAAATCCTGGAGTGCTTCGCAACGAGCGGCGAGGCCGACTTTCATCTGCGGGTTGTTGTCGAGGACATCGATGCTTACAACACATTCCTCGATGACTTCATCTTCAAACTGCCGGGTGTATCGCAAGTTCGTTCGAACATCGTTCTGAAAGAAATCAAAGCCGATACGGCGCTGCCGTTTCGGCTTTGAGAATTCCAAAGCGTCCGGGCTATTGCACTGATGCCCAATGTTCGTCGGTCGCGACCATCGTCAGGACATCGTATTGGGCTACGACGTCGTTGTCCTGGTTGGTTACCTCGGTATCCCACCGCACCTCGCCATAGCCGGTCCCGGCGCGCAGCGTCTTTTGTTTACAGGTCAGGCGGACCTTCAGCGTGTCGCCAAAATTGACGGGTTTGGCGAAGCGCAGGTCATCGACGCCATAGTTGGCTAGAACCGGGCCGAAGTCGGGATCGACAAACAGGCCCGCGGCAAACGACACAATAAGATAACCGTGCGCGACGCGGCCGTCGAAAAACGGGTTCTTTGCAGCGGCCACCTCGTCGGTGTGTGCGTAAAATGTATCGCCCGTGAATTCGGCAAAATGCTGAATATCGTCGAGTGAGACTTCGCGGCTGTCGGTGATCAGCGTGTCGCCAATCTTGAGTTGCTCGAACGTCTTGCGGAACGGATGGCGCCTGGACTGTTTTTGATCGGCACCCTTGATCCACCGGTTGCCAATCGCGGTCAGGGTCTGTGGGGATCCCTGGATCGCCGTTCGCTGCATGTAGTGCAGGACGCCGCGCACTCCACCCATTTCCTCGCCGCCACCGGCGCGGCCCGGCCCGCCGTGGACCAGGTGCGGCAACGGCGAGCCGTGGCCTGTCGATTCGGCTGCGCAATGCCGATTAATGACTACCATGCGGCCGTGATACGCGGCGGTTCCCAGCACAAGGTCTCGTGCGACCGAATTGTCGTTCGTGATGACAGAGCCAACCAGGCTGCCCTCTCCGAGGCGCGACAATTCGATGGCCTCGTCGATATTCTTGTAAGGAAGAACCGTGCTGACGGGGCCAAATGCTTCCACCGAGTGTACGGCGGCCGACGACAGTGGCTTTTGACAGTGCAACAGCGTCGGCATGAAAAAGGCGCCTTTGGTCGCATCCGCATCGATAAGGTCAAATGCTTCGCTACCGCCATAGACGACGTCGGCCTCGTGAGAGAGTTCGTGGACGCGATCGCGCACCTCATTGCGTTGACCCTGGCTGGCAAGTGCGCCCATGTCCACGTCCTTGCTCGCGGGATTGCCGATGCGGACTTTACTCAAGGCCGTTGCCAGCGCCTCGACCAGTTCACCGGCGATTGTCGACGGTGCAATGATGCGTCGGATTGCCGTGCATTTTTGACCGGCCTTGCTCGTCATCTCGCGTGTGACTTCCTCGATGTACAAATCGAATTCGGGCGTCCCCGGGAGGGCATCGGGACCCAGGATGGAAGAATTCAGCGAATCGGTTTCCGCCGTGAAGGCGACGGACTCGCTGACCACGCGTGGATGCTGTTGCAGGAATTCGGCCGTCGCTTTGGATCCCGTGAATGCGATCGTATCCTGGCAGCCAAGGTGATCGAACAGGTCGCCTACCTGCCCGCAGACCAGCTGCAACGCCCCGGGTGGCAGAATTTCCGAGGCGAGGATTCTCTTCACCATGAGTTCCGTCAGGTAGGCGGTGCTGGAGGCGGGTTTCACGATAGCCGGAACACCCGCGAGTAGCGTCGGGGCCAGTTTTTCGAGCATGCCCCAGCACGGAAAGTTAAACGCGTTGATGTGTATGGCGGCACCGAGCTTCGGTGTGAAGATGTGCTGGCCGACGAATGTACCGTTACGAGACAGGAATTCGGGCGGACCGTCGAGATAGACATGGTCGTTCGGCATCTCGCGGCGGCCTTTGCTGGAAAACACGAACAAGGTCGAAATGCCACCGTCAATGTCTA
>CAMYIS010000085.1 GCA_947258485.1 uncultured Woeseiaceae bacterium | reverse complement strand
GCCGTCCCGTACGGGCATCGATCGTGTGCGAGTAGCGCTGGCCGTCATGATCAAAGTAGTTCCTGTAGTCGCCAGAGGTCGCGACGCTCGTATCCGTTAAACGCAATACCGAATGCGGTCGACGCGTCGTCGTGGACGGTGCCTCAACGGCGATGGCCCATTTCCGGCCTTCGGCATTGTGGCCGCGCACCCTGAGCTCTCCACCTATCTCCACAAGATAATCCCTGACGCCGTATTCGTCGAGTAATTCGGCGACCTTGTCGACGGCATGACCCTTGGCCCATCCCGACAGGTCGACGTACATATCGCCATGGCGCTTCCGCATCGCGGGCTCACCGCAGCGCGTCTGCAGGCCTTCATAACCGACGTATGCCATCGTTTCTTCGATCAGAGCGTCGTCGGGCGGCTCGCTTGTATCGCCGTCGGGCCCGAATCCCCAGAGGTTTACGAGCGGACCGATCGTGACGTCGAAAGCACCATCGCTCAGCCGGCTGATTTCCAGCGCATGCTCGATGGCGATGCACAGCTCGGCCGACACCGTGATCCAGTCGGTCGATGAATTGGCATTGAACACTGCCAGTTCGGAATCGGCGCGCCAGGTTGACGTAAGCGCATCGATGCCCGACAGGTTTGCGGCGATCTGCGATTCGAGTGACTCGCCGGCGATTCCGTCGTCGGGCGCAACGAGCACGACATTGTAGGTCGTGCCCATCGTGCTGCCGGACAATTCGAACTCGGGCAGGCGCGAGTCGCCGCATGCTGCGAGCAGTAGTGCCGCTGGCACAATGACGAGTTCCCGGAACCGAATCACGGGCCGCTACCCGCCAAAGTCGTCAAGCAGGATATTTTCCTTGGGCACACCCAGGTTATCGAGCATCTTGATGACAGCGCTGTTCATCATCGGCGGTCCGCAGAGATAATACTCGCAGTCTTCGGGTGCAGGGTGCTCGCTCAGGTACTCATCCAGCAGCACCTGGTGGATGAAGCCGGTGAGCCCCGTCCAGTTGTCTTCCGGCTGAGGTTCCGACAGTGCCAGGTGCCACACGAAATTGTCGTTAAGTTCGGCGAGTTCTTTGAACTCTTTTTCGTAGAACATCTCTTTGAGGCTACGGGCGCCGTACCAGAAAGTCATTTTGCGTTTGCTGTGCCGGCGTTTCAGCTGGTCGAAGATATGCGCGCGCATGGGCGCCATGCCCGCGCCACCACCAATGAACACCATTTCGTTGTCGGTTTCCTTGGCGAAGAATTCGCCGTAAGGTCCCGAGATCGTCACATGATCGCCGGGTTTCAGATTGAAAATATAGGACGACATGATGCCGGGAGGGATTGAATCGGCCGCACCCGGTGGTGGTGTGGCGATACGCACGTTGAGCTTGATGACGGTTTTTTCTTCCGGATAACTCGCCATAGAGTAGGCGCGCATTTCGGGCTTCTTCACGTGCGATTCATAGCGCCAAAGGTTGTAACGATCCCACTCGTCGCGAAACCGTTCATCGATGTCAAAGTCGCTGTACTTCAGGTCGTGCGGCGGGCACTCGATCTGGATGTATCCGCCGGCACGAAACTCCAGCTCTTCACCCTCCGGCAGGGCGACGACCAGCTCCTTGATGAAGCTCGCGACGTTGTTGTTCGAGACAACCGTGCAGTCATAGCGCTTGACGCCGAATACCTCGTCCGGGACCTGAACTTCCATGTCCTGTTTGACAGCAACCTGGCACGACAGCCGATAATGATCCGCGGCATCACGCTTGTTGATCACTGAGGTTTCCGTCGGCAGAATCGCGCCGCCGCCTGAAATAACGCGAACCCGGCACTGGCCACAGGTGCCGCCGCCGCCGCACGCAGACGGTACGAACAGTTCGGCATCGGCGAGTCCCTGCATCAATTTGAGCTTGGAGCGCGCGGCGAGGATGACAAAGACCAGGATCAGGACAACGGCCGTGAACAGGCCGACGCCCAGCAACACTTGCTGCAATACGGCAGAGTCGATGTTCACTTCATATTCCCGAGAAGCCCATGAAGCTCAGCGACATGAGGCCAACAATGATGAATGCGATGCCGAGTCCCTGCAGACCGTCGGGGACGTCGGAGTACTTGAGTTTTTCGCGGATGCCGGCGAGCGCGATCAGCGCGATGGCCCAGCCTGAGCCGCTACCGACACCGAACACGACTGATTCCGCGAAGTCATACTGTCGCTCGACCATGAACAGCGTGCCGCCCAGGATGGCACAGTTCACGGTGATCAGCGGCAGGAAGATGCCGAGCGCGTTGTAGAGCTTTGGAAAATACTTGTCGAGCGTCATCTCGAGGATCTGCACGAGCGCCGCAATCACGCCGATGTAGCTGACCAGGCCCAGGAAACTCAGGTCGACGTCGGCCAGACCGGCCCAGGCCAGCGCGCCGTCGGCAAGCAGGAATCTGTAGATCAGGTAGTTCACGGGAACGGTGATGACCTGGATCGCGATCACGGCGACGCCAAGGCCGATGGCCGTTTCGACGCGCTTGGACACGGCGAGGAACGTGCACATACCGAGAAAGAACGCGAGCGCGAGGTTCTCGACGAAGGCGGCCTGGATGAAGAGGCTTACATAGGCTTCCATTAGTAAACCTCAGTCCGGTGAACTTCGTGAATCTGGTAGTCGGCTTTCTCGACCTGCTGCGTACGCCAGGTGCGGATGCCCCAGATCAGAAGACCAATAATGAAGAACGCGCTCGGTGGCAGCAGCATCAGGCCGTTCGCTTCGTACCACCCACCGTTTGAAACCAGTTCGAGCACCGGGTAGCCAAGGAGCGTGCCGGCGCCGAAAAGTTCACGCAAGGTCGCAACGGCGATCAGGATGACGCTATAGCCGAGGCCGTTGCCGAGCCCGTCCAGGAAACTCATGACGACACCGTTTTTCATAGCGAAGGCCTCGGCGCGGCCGAGAACGATGCAGTTGGTGATGATCAGGCCGACGAACACCGACAGCTGCTTGCTGGTCTGGAAGGCGTAGGCCTTCAGCAGCTGGTCAACGAGGATCACGAGCGAAGCAATGATCGTCATGTGAACAATGATGCGGATGTTGTTCGGGATACGATGGCGCAGCGCGCTGATCGCGGCGCCCGCCAGTGCCGCAACGCTGGTCAGGGCAAGGCACATCAGCAGCGCCGGGAGCAGCGACGTCGTAACTGCCAGCGCCGAGCAGATGCCGAGCATCTGCAATGTAATGGGATTGTTATCGACCAGCGGGTCGATAATGACTTGACGTGCTTCACTCATACCTAGGAGTCCTCGCGGTAATTTTTGAGGTAGGGGCCGAAGCCATGCGGGCCGGTCCAGTACTGCACCAGTCCGGTGACGCCATTGGCCGTAAGCGTGGCGCCCGACAATCCGTCGACCTTGTACTGTGCATCAGGCGCATCGGCGGGCACCGCGCCCTTGATGACCCGGATCTGCGGTTCGTCGCCAACGTCGAATATCTGCTTGCCGGGCCATTGCGCGAGCCACGGTTGCTTGTCGATCTGGTCACCGAGCCCCGGCGTCTCTGCGTGCGCATAGAAGCGCAAACCCTTGACCGTCGTGCCGTCCGGTTCCAGTGACAGGTAGCCCAGCATCGTCGACCACAGTCCCTTGCCGTAGACCGGCAGGATGATCTGCGATACCGCGTCGCCGTCGCGCACCAGGTAGACCGGAGCATACTTCGCGCGCCGTCCGATGCCGGCGATATCCAGATCATCGGGTATCGCAACGCCGAGCTGCGGATCGCCGGCGGCCATCAATGCGTCGAAGGTCGCCGGATCCGCGACGTCGGTGTACTCACCTGTCTCGAGTTCGACCATGCGCGGCTCGATCGCGGCGAACAGCTCCTCGATATTGCCATCGGGTTCCATAAGGCCGGCTACATCGAGGATGATCTGCTGGCGAAACTCTTCCTCGTTCTTCTCCTGTATGGGCTTCAGCACTATAGCCGCGCTCGAAACGATGACCGAACAGACGAGGCTCAGGCCAATTGCAACGATAAGCGTGTTGGAGATGCTGTCGCGGTCGAATTTATCTTTCTCAGACATTGCGTTTCAACCTCCGCCTGACATTGGCTCCGATGACGAAATGGTCGATGACGGGCGCAAACACGTTCGCAAACAGGATCGCAAGCATGATGCCTTCCGGGAACGCCGGATTGATGACGCGAATGAGCCAGGTCATGAAGCCGATCAACAGGCCGAACACCCACTTGCCGGCGTTGGTCTGTGCGGCACTGACCGGGTCGGTTGCCATGAAGACGGCGCCGAACGCGAAGCCGCCGAGCACGATGTGCCAGTGCCACGGCATGGACATCATCGGATTGCTGCTGTCTGCACCGCCGAACAGCACCGTCGGAATGATCAGGCCCGCGAAGACGGCGACGATGATGCGCCAAGAGGCGATGCGCGTGAATATAAGGAACACGCCGCCGAGGAGGCAGGCCAGCGCCGACGTCTCACCGATCGAGCCCTGCATTTGCCCGACGAAAGCCTGCGTCCAGGTCAGACCCATGCCCGCGATGCCGGCCATGCCTTCCAGCGCCGACACGCCGAGCGCGGTGGCACCGCTGAAGCCATCCACGGCCGTCCATACTGCGTCGCCCGAAATCTGCGCCGGGTAAGCGAAGTACAGGAAAGCGCGGCCAACGAGCGCAGGGTTAAGAAAGTTCTTTCCCGTGCCGCCGAAAACTTCCTTGCCGAGGATGACACCGAAGGTGATACCGACCGCGACCTGCCACAGCGGGATCGTCGCCGGCAGGATCAGCGCGTACAACCATCCGGTGACGAAGAATCCTTCATTGACTTCATGGTTGCGAACGCCTGCGAAAAGAACTTCCCAGAACAGACCTACGACCATCGTGACGATATAGATCGGCAGGAAGTAAAGCAGCCCGTGCACGAAGCAGTCGTAAATGCTGACCGGATCATAACCGGCACCCAGCAGCGGCAGGAGAGCGCCACGCCAGCCGTCGATACCGAGCAGGCCCATGCTTTGCAGGGCCATGTTCGCTTGGTAGCCGACATTCCACATGCCGATGACCGCGGCCGGTGCCGACGCAAAAACGACGATGATCATGACGCGCTTGAGGTCTAGCGCGTCGCGAACGTGCGGCGAACCACGCGCAAGGTCCGGGGGTGAATAAAAGAATGTATCGACCGCCTCGAACAACGCGTGCAGTTGTTCGAATCGGCCACCTTTCGTGAACAGGGGTTCGAGCCTGTCGAGGAACGACCGTATTGGTTTCATCAGCCGTTCACCTCGATCTCGTGGAGGTTCCTGCGAAGGTGAGGTCCATAGTTGTACTTGCCGTTGCAGACGAAGGAGCAGAGCGCCAGGTCCTCCTCGTCGAGTTCGAGACAGCCCAGGTCGCGCGCGCCGTCTGTGTCGCGGACGAGCAGTGCTTTGAGTAATGGCGTGGGCAAAATGTCGAGCGGCATCACCTGTTCGAAACTGCCCGTCGAAACCATCGCCCTCGGGCTGCCGTTCTGCGAGGTCGTGAAGCGATAGTCCTTACCCAACAGCTTGCCGGCGAACGCGCGCGCCGCCGAGAACTTGCCGACCCCGGGGCGCATGAATGACAGGAATTCGCGCGGATTGCCTTCCTGCAGGACCGTGATCTGCTGTTCATAACGGCCGAGGTACGCGGCCCAGTCGACCGCTCGGTGGCCGTCCAGTACCGAGCCGGCCACGACGCGCACATTGCCCGGCGACAATTCGCCGCGCACCAGGTCGCTGGTATTGGCGCCGAGGCGCGTCGCGATGAGCCGCGGATTCTTGACCTTCGGCCCGCCCAGCGATATGACGCGCTCGACCGGCAAGCGCCCCGAGACAAACAGCTCGCCGATGGCGATCACGTCCTGGTAACCGATGCTCCAGACGGTCTTCTGTTCGCTGACAGGGTCGAGCAAATGGATATGGGTGCCTGCCAGTCCGGCAGGGTGCGGTCCAAAGAATTCGGCATGCTTGAACTGCTGGCCGTTCGGGCACGCAATGCCCGAGTCGACGGCTGTACACAGGTAGACGTTGCCGTCGGTGAGTTTGGAGACGATTTCAAGCCCCTGCGCGAAAGCCTCTTTCCTTGGCTCGATGACCACGGCCGGGTCGGCGGCGAGGGGATTGGTGTCGATTGCCGTAACAAACAGCGCTCGCGGAGATGCGTCGACGGCCGGTATCTTGCTGAACGGCCGCGTACGAAACGCCGTCCACATTCCGCACGCCTGCAAATTATCTCTCACGGCCCCACCTTCGAGGCTGTACAGGCGGTCCGTCGAAAACGTATCGAACTCCTCAGCATCGTCGCCTTCCAGGCGCACGACGACGGACTGCAGGACACGGCGCTCACCGCGGTTGATTGCTTGCACGATGCCGCTGCCGGGAGACGTGAAATGCACGCCCGGGTTCTGTTTATCGATGTACAAAGGCTGCCCGAGCTTTACCCGGTCGCCCTCCTGCACCAGCATGCCGGGCTTCAGGTCGTGCGTGCTGGGGCCGAATAATGCGACGGATGAGACTTTTGCGCCGGCGCTGATGCGCTGTTCGGGCGCGCCGGCCAGGGGGATATCGAGTCCCTTCTTTATTTTGAATTGCATCTGGATCTACTACCGCTCACCACCATAAGGAAAATAAAGCACAACCGGTCAGCCAGAGGCAGCCCACCGTTTGAATAGCCAGCGTCGATTCGATCGCCTGTGTCATGGACTCGCGATTCTCAATGCCGACACGAATACCCGCCGATGCGCGCCACGCCAGCACCAGAAGCAGGATCGGCACCACAGGTGCCAGCAAAGGCAGGAACCCTTGAATCGTCAACCACACGACGATTGCCGCGGCGGCAATATGCATGGACAGGTATAGATTCGCCGTCTTGGCGAGTCCAATCCGCACTGGCAATGTGTTCTTGCCACAAGCGCCGTCAGCTTCGATATCCGGGACCTCGTTGATCAGCAGGATGGCGGACACCCAGATGCCGACGGGCAGCGAAAATAACAGTAGCGCGCTGTCGATAGGCGCGCCCTGAAGCCATGCCGCGCCGCTGACCGGCAAAACGCCGAAGGCGACAACAATGGACGCCTCGCCAAGTCCCAGCGCGCTTAATTTCACCGGTCCGAGCGAATACAATACTGCAAGCGCGATGCCCGCTAGACCGAATAGCAGTACGACCGGCCCTCGTTGCACGAAGAGGGCGATGCCCGCCAGCGACGCGAAAATCAGCAGCGCCGTGCCGAGCCACGCCATGCGCGATTGTGTGAGGATTCCCATCTGGATGAACCGGGAGCCGCCCGTATACGGGTAGATTCGCTGATCGTTAAGACGGTCCGTACCGATCATCTCGTCGCCGACGTCGTTCAGGACGTTACTTGCGGCGTGCACGCAGACGGTCGCGAACAGTGCCAGCAGGAAGACGAGCACATCGATGCGGCCCGCTACCGTGACACCCCAGGCGGTTCCGGCCAGGACCGGCAGGACCGACGCAGGGAAAAACTTCGGGCGGGTCGCATGGAACGCACGTTTCGCGGCCCTGGACAGCGAGTTACCGCCGAAATCCTCCGTCACCGGGTTCATCGGTCGGGCAGATTGCTGAGGCATGCTCTATTCCTACAGGTATATGACGGCCGCAAGGCAGCCCGAATTTGCTGATGGTGACCCAGTTGTGTGCCTTTTATACCGGAAACGCGCGCCAGTTACATACGCGCTTACCGAGAGCAACGGGGATGCCGAGTTCGCGGTCCGGAACGGCTCGAAAATGGGGCCCTGAAATCAGTCCCGCTTGATATAGGGGCGCAGTTCGTGACGTGCCACGACCATGCGATGGACCTCATCGGGCCCATCTGCCAATCGTAAGGTTCGCGCATTTGCGTACATTGCAGCCAATGGAAAGTCCTGCGACAAGCCGGCGGCCCCGTGCATCTGGATCGCATCATCAATGACGTCGATGGCAACGTTCGGTACCAGGGCCTTGATTTTTGAAATCCAGACCTGTGCTTCCTGGACGCCCTCAGTGTCGATGACGTGCGCCGCGCGTAGCGTCAGCAGTCGGGCCATGTCGATATTGATGCGCGCGTTCGCGATCACGTCGTAGTTGCCACCCAGCTTGGCCAGCGGCTTGCCGAAAGCGGTGCGCGAGACGGAGCGCTCGCACATTAACTTCAGTGCTCGCTCGGCCATCCCGATGGCGCGCATGCAGTGATGAATTCGACCGGGCCCGAGCCGCCCTTGCGCGATTTCAAAACCGCGCCCGGGGCCCAGGATGATGTTGTCCTCGGGGACCCGTACATTTTTCAAACGAATGTGCATATGACCGTGTGGCGCATCGTCCGTAGCGAAAACATTCATGCCGCGAACAATCTCAACTCCCGGCGTATCGACAGGAATGAGAATCTGCGAGTGTTGCGTATGACGATTGTTTTCCGGATTGGTCTTAACCATGCAGATCAGGATTTTGCAGCGTTTGTCACCGGCTCCCGACGCATAGGTTTTTTCTCCGTTGATTACCCATTCGCCTTTATCGAGCACGGCCGACGTCGAGATGTTGGTGGCGTCGGACGATGCAACGTTAGGTTCCGTCATCGCGTAGGCCGATCGAATCTCGCCTTCGAGCAGTGGTTTTAGCCACTGTTCTTTCTGCGCCTCGGTGCCATATCGCTCGAGCACCTCCATGTTGCCCGTATCGGGTGCGCTGCAGTTGAACGCCTCGGCTGCCAGGTGTGCGCGCCCCGTTTCTTCCGCGAGCCACGCGTACTCGACCGTGCTGAGGCCGTAGCCACTGTCGCTGTCTGTGAGCCAGAAATTCCATAATCCTTGCTCACGAGCCGCAGACTTGAGTTCATCCATGATCTCGGCCTGCCTGTCGGTCAGTGACCAGCGATCACCTTTGGAGACTTCCTCCAGGAATTCCTCATCAACCGGCAGCACGCGGTCGTTAATAAAAGTTCGAACGGCATCGAGCAAAGGCCGTACGCGGTCGCTGACTCCAAGGTCCATGGCTTTGTCCTTCGGTGATTTGTCGCGACGATTCTACACACCTCCGAGGCTGCCTGCGCGCCTCGTATTGAAGTTGTATAGAATCACCGCTTACCACGCTATACACGGTCTGAGGGCACTTGATGCGCGAAAAACTCAGTTTGACGATTCTCGTCGCGATGTTCCTGTGCGCGTGCTCGGAGAAAGCACGGCATGCGGACGCCTACGACCCTGCCCACGATTATTTTTCATTTGCCAACACCGAGCAGTTTGTCACGCAACATATCGCACTGGACCTGGTCGTCGATTTCGACACCCGTGAACTTCGCGGCAGCGCAACGCTTGCCATGCAAAGACTCGATTCGGCTGCGATGGATATCGTCCTCGACACCCGCGATCTTGATATTGGTGACGTCCGGATATCGTTGGCGGATGGCGAGTCAGTGGCGGCCGAATATCGCTTCGGAGAAAGCGACAAAATCAAGGGAACGCCGCTGATTGTGAGTTTACCGGAGACGGCAGCGGCGGCGATGGAATTCGGGCTGCGGGTTGAGTACACGACCAGCCCGGAGTCGACCGCGCTGCAATGGTTGCCACCAAAACTGACGGCCGGCGGCAAACATCCGATGATGTTTTCGCAGTCCCAGGCAATTCACGCGCGCAGCTGGGTGCCGCTGCAGGACACGCCTTCTGTGCGTATCACTTACGAAGCGAAAATCAGGACGCCGCCGGAGCTGCTGGCAGTGATGAGCGCGAATAACGACCCGCTCACGCCTCGTAGTGGCGACTACGACTTCGAAATGCCGCAGCCGATACCGTCCTATTTGTTGGCGATAGCCGTGGGCAATATTTACTTTGCACCGCTTGGCGAGCAGACCGGTGTTTACGCTGAACCCGAACTTCTGGATGCGTCGGTATTCGAGTTCGCGGACACGCAGGAGATGCTCGATCAGGCCGAGATACTCTTCGGGCCGTACGAGTGGGGGCGCTATGACCTGCTCGTGTTGCCGCCAAGCTTTCCGTACGGCGGTATGGAGAATCCGCGACTGTCCTTTATCACGCCAAGCCTTCTCGCCGGTGATCGCAGCCTCGTCTCCGTCATAGCGCACGAACTTGCACATTCATGGTCCGGCAACCTCGTTACCAATGCGACCTGGAGAGATGGATGGCTGAATGAGGGCATGACCAGTTACCTCGAGTCTCGCCTGATGGAAGTAATTTATGACAAGGCGCGAGTCGATGAGGAGCGCGTATTAACTTACCAGGAGCTCTTGTTGGACCTCGAGACCGTTCCTCTTGCCATGCAGGCCCTGGCGCCACGGCTGGATGTTGGCGATGCGGACGACTTCCAGGGCACAATTCATTACAGCAAGGGACAGCTATTCCTTCAGTACCTCGAAAACTCATTCGGTCGCAGTGCCTTTGATCGTTTTCTCTTTTCCTACTTCGACACGTTCGCATTTCAGACAATCACAACGGAACGTTTCCTCGACTATCTCGATGAGGGCCTGCTGCAGGCCGAATCAAGTACGGTCAGTCGTGCCGATGTTGAGGAGTGGCTGTATCAGCCGGGCCTTCCTGATGATGCACCGGTGCCCGCTTCGGCGACGCTGGACGAAGCCAAAGCGCTGGCGACTGCCTGGGCAGCGGGAAATGTCGATATTACCGAAATACCGTTAGCACGCTGGAGCCCGCAGGCGACCGTGCATTTCATCAACAGCCTGCCGGCGGATCTTCCCAATGACCGCCTCGCGGAACTGGATGCAGGGCTGGGCTTTAGCGACACACGAAACGCCGAAATCGGGCGCACATGGTTTATCCAGGTTGCAAAGCGCCGATTCACGCCCGCGTACGAAAAACTCGAGCGGCATTTGAATCGCTTTGGCCGCAGCAGACTGATTTATCCTGTCTATCTCGCGCTTGCAGAAAATGGCGCGGACCTCGAGCTTGCGCGAGCGATCTTCGCGAAGGCCCGTGCCGCTTACCACCCGCTGACCGACGCTCGCATCGCGCGCGCCCTTGAAACAGAGAGCACAGGATCCTAATGATGCGCAGCATGAATTTGAGGAATGGCTTATGAGATTAATAATAATCGTGCTGGCAATGTTTCTGCCGCTTGTTTGCGTCGCCGACGTCGTCGTGCCGATCGATAAAGTCGAAAGCTCAGTGAATATTCGATCGGCACCCGACGCGAGTTCGGATGTCGTCGGTCGTCTAAAGCAAGGCGATTCCTTGCCACTTGTCGGCATCGAGCCAGGCTGGCATGAAGTCCAGCTCGACGGTGATACGACGGGCTTTGTCAGTGCCGACTGGTCCCGGATTCGCGCGGAAGAAACTGTCACAGAGGTTACTGAAGCGGCGGCCCCGGCGACGGTAGAGGAGGTCGATGAAGACGCAGCTGCGGTGCTTGTCGACGAGGTCGTCGAAGAGGCGGCCGAGGCGGTTGTCGGGGACGTCGTGGAAGACGAAGTCGAAGCAGTTGCGGAGGAAGTCTTTGAAACGGAGGCTGAAGCCGTCGTTGAAGCCGATGTTGCCGTGGCGCCCGACGCTGCGCGTCCGCCGGAACGACCCGCTGCCGCGAACATAAAAGGTCGTGAAAATTTTCTCGTGAAATTCCGGAAAGAAACGGAAGGCGGTAATTCGCAGATTTACGATAACGGCAATCAGGTCGGAATCGGCACGACAGATCCCAAGCAACGTCTCGAAGTGAACGGCAGCATCCAGATTCACGAACAAAACAGCAGCGTCGCCGGATTGATGATCACACAGTCCTCGGGCGAGACGGGTTACATCATGCACAATCGGGCCAGCACATTGACGATTGGCGCCGGATCGCAGGATCGCATCACGATTGATCGCGATGGCAACGTTGGAATTGGCGTAGCGAAACCGCGACATCCGCTGGAGATGGCCAGTGGTGCGCACGTTACAGCGGGGGGTGTCTGGACCAACAGCTCGTCAAGGGACAAGAAGGAAAATATCTCCGGGTTGTCCAACGAACAGGCCAGGGTAGCGCTGATGCAGCTCGAACCCGTGCTGTTCAACTATCGCAACGAAGTTGCCGAGGAATACGTTGGTTTCATCGCCGAGGAAGTACCGGACCTCGTGGCGAGCCATGACCGGCAAAGCCTGAGTACGATGGACATCGTTGCTGTTCTTACGAAAGTGGTTCAGGCGCAGCAAAAGAGAATCGAGGAGCTCGAGGCGCGTCTCGAGTAATCTCTCGCGACTGCCAGCTGATCAGAAGCAGCCGACTCCGGATTGATCGAAACTGCCAGGCTTGGCGCAGGCCGCGACAAGCGTTTTGTCCGCGTCGATGAATCGTCCGGTTTTGAGGAATGACTCCGTGTTACGCAGCACTACGTCGCTTCGCATGATATAGCGATGCGAGTTCGTAACCACGAGGAAGTCGTCCATGCCATCGACCCGCGTGGCGGCCACCGATACTTTGCCATCGTCAGGGTTTGGCAGCATCGCCGACGCGAGTACATTAATTGTACCGGTGCCGGCAACAACGCCCAGCTCGAAATCGACCGGGCCGAGGCTGGACGGAATACTGTTTTCGTCCGTACCCATTTGCATACCGGCCGCGCCGCTTATTCTTGCGAAGCCGGGCCAGTCCTGGGTCACGTCGATAAGTTCGCTGCCCTGGTTCGGTGGGCCGAGCATGACTACGCGTCCGAGGTCGGGTATGGGCGCCCGCTCGTTTTCATAACGCAGCAGGATTCCGCCCAGCGAGTGAGTAACGAAGTGAATTCGGTCAGCACCGGCCGCGCGACACTCCGTGAGTCCAGTGCCGACAGCAAGCGGTGCAATTTCCTCGACCGGGCCGGCCTGGGACGGATAATCGACGTTTACCGTCGTAAATCCGGCTTCCTGAAGGGCGCTGGCCATCGGCCGCATGGCGCGCCAGCTGCGATTCAGGCCATGCAAAAGCACAACGCACTCTTTGCTCTCTGCGACAGGCAGCAGCTGGGTTCGCGGCGCGGTCGCGCAGGAGGCAATGAGGGCGGTGCCAAGCACCAGCGCACACAGTAGCTTGCGGTCAATCGTCTTCATGGTGCAATTCTGCCTGAGAGCAAGGCCCTCTGCACCTGCCAAAGTCTCATCGGAGGGCTGATTCGACCGGAAAATACGTATCGCGCCCGGATAAGCGCCGGCGTTAGTCTGATCTGATGAACGAAGCCCAGGTTCTGCTTCTGACGGCGGCATCCATTGCGTTTCTGCACACGATAATGGGTCCGGACCACTACGTCGTTTTTACGGCAATGGGCAAAGCGCGCGGCTGGGGCCTGTCTCGGACCCTCCGGGTAACGCTGTTCTGCGGAATCGGCCATGTTCTCAGTTCGGTCGTGATCGGTACCGTCGGCCTGGTGCTGGGCGCGCAGCTGGCGTCGCTCATCGAAATGGAGAGTATGCGCGGCAACCTGGCCGGCTGGGCGCTGCTCGTATTCGGCCTCATGTACTTCGCCTGGGGGCTCAGACAGGCCGGCCGGGATCGATCGCATTCTCACGTGCATACGCATGGTGAGGTCGTTCACGACCACGAACACGACCATCATGATGGGCACATGCATGTACACGACCAGCAGGTCAGGCATTCGATCACGCCATGGGCGATTTTCATCATCCTCGTACTCGGACCCTGCGAGGCCCTGATTCCGTTATTCATGTATCCGGCTGCGCAGCAGAGTGCGGGACTCGTGATGTTAGTCGCTTTTGTATTCGGGGCTGTCACATTGACCACGATGCTCGCGCTCGTGGCGATTACCAGTATTGGCCTCGATAAGCTGAAATTGCCTGTCGCCGGTCGTCGCTACGTTCACGCGGTTGCCGGCGCATCCGTTGCGTTGTGCGGTGGCGCCATCAGCTTCGTCGGACTTTGATCTTCCCCATCTTTGTCCGCAAGAGTCTCCGGGTTGATCGCGATAAGACCTATTGTTATATTGATAGATCTAAAATAACAAAATAATTCGATCTAAAGCCTCAGGGCTCTGACACCGGACAAAAAAATCGAAGCAGCGATTCCGCTGCATCGTCACGTTGGGAAAACGACAGCAAAATGACTGACTCATCGGCACGCAAGGGCCCATTGACCGATATTCGCCTTATCGAATTGGGGCAGCTCATTGCCGGACCCTATTGTGGGCAACTGATGGCCGATATGGGTGCCGATGTCATCAAGGTGGAACCGCCGAACCAAGGTGACCCCATGC
>CAMYIS010000084.1 GCA_947258485.1 uncultured Woeseiaceae bacterium | reverse complement strand
GACGCAACGTCGCGCGTGCCTCGCATCGAACGGGGGCAGCGCGAATTGCACATCGCCGATTGTCTCGGCCAGCACGCCACCGAAACCCAGTATCACAATCGGGCCAAACTGCGGATCGCGCTTTAGACCAAGGAACATGTCGACGCCGTTCGCCACCATGGGAGCGACAATTACGTCGTCGCCGAGGCGGTTCTTGAGAAACTGGTACATCTGTCGCAGCTGGTCGGCGTCACGTATACCGAGAATCACACCGCCCTTATCGGTCTTGTGTAACACACCTTTTTTCGCCGTCTTCAGAGTGACTGGAAAGCCAACGCGGCTCGCGGCGCCCAAAACCTCTGCCTCGTTGCTCGCCGCTTCCGGTTTCGAAGTCGATATTCCGAAGTCCTCGAGCAACCGAAGGGACTCGATCTCTTCGAGCGTGTCTCCCGACCGCAGCCGGCGTTGCCATTTCTTGACAACCGTCCTGTCAGGGCTGACAGGATCCGCCGGTTTCTGTAGCAGGAAATCGCGATAAGCGAACAGCGCACGTACACCGCTCAGGAACTGACTCACACCGTCCAGCACGGGAAAGCCAGCGTGAGTACTGGCAACTACCGCCTCGTCGTGTCCCGTACCCTGTCGTGCCGATACCAGGGCGACAGGTTTGCCAGCCTCGGCCCGAGCACGCTGCATGTAGCTCAGGTAG
This sequence comes from uncultured Woeseiaceae bacterium, assembly GCA_947258485.1. Taxonomy (GTDB): domain Bacteria; phylum Pseudomonadota; class Gammaproteobacteria; order Steroidobacterales; family Woeseiaceae; genus UBA1847. The sequence continues at coordinate 11,628 of CAMYIS010000084.1, read as the reverse complement.
CTCGCGTAGATTTTTCCGTCCGGGGCACGATCATGAATAACCCCGGCGAGGGCGGCACCGGCATCCTGCATCATCATTGACAGGCTCTGCGTCATGACTTTGCCGGCATCCGGCCCACCACGACTCCAGGCGTCGAGCGGGTTGACGGCTGGCAGTTCCGGATCCAGGATCTTTTCCAGCGCGCTCACCGTCTGTTCGGACAATTCAGTCAGCGGCACGCCGGCGTCGTAGGCAAGATCGACGAGCAGCTGCCGTTCGCCCCCTGAATCGTGCAGCGTCACCAGTCCGCCGGCGCCGACCGGGTGCAGTTCCGCGAACATGATGAGCATGGTTGCGAACTCGTCCTGATCACAGGCACGCTGCACGCCGTAACAATCGAACAGTGCGTCGTACGTCGCATCGTCGCCGGCCATCGCACCTGAGTGCGATAGCGTGAGGGCCGCTGACTTCTCTGTGCGCCCTACCTTCATAGCGACGACAGGAATGCGCCGCTGTGCCGCTTTTGCCAGCGCTGCCCGAAAGCCGTCCGGGTTTCTTGCGGTCTCGACGAACAAGCCGACTACGCGCGTTTCCGGCAGATCGAGTACGAAGTCGAGGTACTCGTCCATTGTCACGCCAAGTTCGTTACCTGTCGACACCGCGACATTGATTCTGAGCCGCGCTTCGCAATCGATAATGCCCGACATGCCAGAGCCCGAGTGGCTGATCAGCGCGACGTTACCAGGTGCTTCGTGCGCTGTGCTGTCGAAACCACAGCTCCACACATGATCGCGAACGTTGTAGTAGCCCATGCCATTTGCGCCACAGACCAGCATGCCGGCCTTGGCGATTTTTTGCTGCACGCGATCGCGCAGGTCCGGGACCGAGTCGTTATCGATAATGAGCGGTGACTGAATGACGGCTGCCGGAATTCCAGCGCCGATAGCTTCGTCGAGTACGGCTTCGAGGTGCCGATCGCCAACGGCAAAGATGACGAGGTCCGGCGTTTCCGGCAGTTCGGAGAGCGCGGGGAAACAGCGATGGCCCTGCAGCGTTGCATAAGCCGGGTTTACAGGGTAGACGTAACCCCGATAGCCGCCCCGGCCCAGGTTCTTCAGGACCCACTCGCCCATGGAGTCAGGTCGATTCGACGCGCCCACGATCGCAACCGAACGCGGCCGTAATAGTGGGTCTAGCCGGTGCTTCATGCCTGCAGCGCCGTTCAGTACGGTCCGGGCGGTGTCGCGCCGCGACGCGGCGGGAACCAGAACGGCTTGTCGACAACGGTCGCTTTCGCCATCATGCGATTCCAGTGCATCTCGCGCTGATAGTAAATCTCGACCCATACCGAGCTGCCCGGTTTGCCATACGGCGTTCGCACCGTGCCCAGCGCGATGTTCTGCTTGCAGACGGGCGACCACGCAGCTGACGTTACGAAACCGATCTGGCCTTTATTGGCTTTTTCGTTGCCGAAAATATAGGAATGGTGCGCCGGCTTGTTGCCTTCGATATCGAGCTTCACCAACCGCCACGTCGAGCCATTGCGTTTTTCTTCTGCAAGCGCCCGGCGGCCGTTGAAATTCGGTTTCTTGAAATCAACCAGCCATTCGAGGCCAAGCTCCAGCGGCGAACGCGAAACGCCCGTGCGCACGGTTTCGTCGGCTGGCAGGAACTCCATGTAGGCTGCGAGAAATCCTGCTTCGATGCGCGCCAATTCCAGTGCGTGGGTGCCGATCGCACGAATGCCGTACAGCTTGCCGGCTTCGAACAGGGCATCCCAGAGTGCCTCGGCCTTGTCGGGATCGATCCAGAGCTCGTAGCCCAGGTCTGCCGTAAAGCCTGTCCGCGAAACCATGAGTTCGCTGCCCTGGAATTCAAAGTGCGTCAATCCGAAAGGCTTGAGCTCTTCGAGACCTTCAAGACCCATGGTTTTCAGTACGCTGAATGACGTTGGCCCCTGTACGGCTAGCGCGGCAACGTCTTCGGTCTCATGCGTAATTGTCACATCGAAACCGATAGCGGCCGCTTTCAGCCACGCGAAGTGGCGTTCCTGCGAGCAAAGGCGGTATTCGCCTTCGCGCAAGTGAAAGATCGTGCCATCGTCGATCACTTGTCCGTGATCGTCGCACCAAACGGCATAAGCAACTCGGCCCGGACGAATCTTGGCCATGTCACGCGTGACGAGACGGTTAAGATAGTCGAGGGCATCAGGGCCCGTAATACGGTATTTCGTCATCGGCGTGAGATCGAACACGGCTGTCGCGTTTCGAATCGCGAAGTACTCGACGTCTTCGCAAAACAAGGAATCCGCGCTCGAATAGCCCTTCCACTGGTGCCATTCGTTAACCGTGTCGAGTGCCGCCAGCCGAGAGTGAAACGGCGTCTTCAGGCGTCCCTGATGTACGGGTTGGCTCTTCATGCTGCTTTCTCCCGGCCGAGGATGGCTCTCGCTGCATTTCGTCCGGCTGCACCACTGACGCCACCGCCCGGATGTGCACCCGCACCGCAAAGATATAGACCATCGAGCGGCATGCGGTATTGCGCCGCACCGCTGACCGGCCTGACGAAAAGAAACTGATCCAGCGTGAGCTCTCCGTGATGCCAGTGTCCACCCGTGATATGGAACTCGCGCTCGATGTCTGCCGGCGTCAGCAGTTCGCTTGCCGTAATGCGCTGTTCAATGTCGGGCGCGTATTTCGCTATCGTTTTGATCACGGCCTCGTAAAACGCCTCTCTCGCTTTGTTATTCCAGCCACCTTTTAATTCGTACGGCGCGTACTGCACGACCGCCGATAGAACATGCTTACCGGTAGGCGCGAATGACTCGTCGCGGAAACTCGGAAACGTCATTTCGATGACCGGGTTCGGCGAGCTTTCACCGTACTTGGCCGGGTTGAACGCGCGTTCAACGTAATGCTCGTCGGGCGCGATCACGAGGCGCTCGGCAAAGTCTTTCTTGGACAGACCTTCAATTATCGGCAGCCCGTCGAGCGCGAGATGCAGTTTGGCGGCATTGCCCTTCGAGCGCAGGTGATGAATGCGCCGGGCAAAGCCCGTCTCGACATGCCGCGCGCCAACCAGGTCCATCACAGTCCGTTTCGGATCCGCGTTGGAAATAACCGTGTAACTGTCAAAGCGTTCGCCGTCTTCGGTTTCGACACCGGTAACCCGGCCGTTTTCCACGATGATGCGTTTCACAGGCATCTCGGTGCGAATCGTTGCGCCGGAAACGCGCGCCTCATGCGCGAGTTCGTCGCAGACGCTGCCCATCCCTCCCTTCGGTGTTGCGATGCGACCATGATCGCCGGCAAGCCGATACAGATAAGTCATTATCGTATTGGGCGACCGTGGCCCTAAATGGGTGCCGAGTACGGCATCGAGACTTATTGCGCCCTTCAACAACGGGCTTTCGAAGCGCTCGTCAAGCTCATCGTAAATGTTCATTCCGATGAGCCTCAAAAATTCCCGCATTTCCTGTTTGCCCAGACGACGAATGTCAAAGCCCAGTTGTCCCAGCGTCATGACGTCTTTCATGTTCTTGGTGCCGAGTCGAGGGGGTGCTTTGTTCAGGTATTTTCTCAGCAGGTCCGCGAAACGCGTCATGCGCTTTCTGAAACGCTTATAACTGGCGGCGTCCTCGTCGGATACGCCTTTCACCGAGTTTCTAGTCAACCGCAGGTGCTTGCCATTCTCGGCAAGGGCAATAGTCGTCATGTCTTCACTGGATAAGCTCGGCGCTAGCTTGAGTTCCTTGCGCACCTCCGGCTGCAGCTGGTACAGCAGGTGGGCACACGCCGAGACAGAGTAGCCGTCGGCAAACTCGCGCGTCACCGCAGCGCCACCGACCTGCTCGTTAGCCTCGAGCACCAGCACCTTCTTGCCGGCTTTTGCCAGCAGTGCCGAACACACCAGGCCGTTGTGCCCGGCTCCCACTACGATGGCGTCATAACGATCAGTCATCGCCGAAGCTCTCCGGTACTGTGTTGGGTCGCTTGAGGTCGGAAAGAATCTCCCGCGCTGCATTGGCACCCGGTGCCGCCATAACGCCACCGCCAGGGTGAACGCTCGATCCGCACATGTACAAACCGTCTAGCGGACCGCGGTACTGCGCGTAACCGGGCACCGGTCGATTAAACAGCAGCTGATCCATCGTCAATTCGCCGTGGAATATGTTGCCCTCGGTAATTCCGATCTCCGCCTCGATATCCTGCGGGGTCCTGATTTCGGCATGCAGAATCAGGTCTTTGAAATCTGGGCTGTACCTGGCTATCTGATCGATGACGGTCTTGCCGAACGCATCTTTTTCTTCGCTCGTCCAGGCACGGCCTTCAACCTGGTACGGGCAATACTGAACGAAACAGCTCATGAAGTGTTTCCCGGGGGGCGCCATCGTCGGATCACTCAGCGTCGGAATCAGCATGTCCACGTAGGGGTCTTTCGACCATGTGCCGTCCTTCCAGTCATCGTAGGCGCGCTCCATGCGCTCCATCGAATCGATGAAGTGCATATCGCTGTGATACAGCGAACTGCCTTCCGGGAGCGCCGGGAATGTCGGCAGACCATCGAGTGCAATGTTCAGTTTTCCGGACGAACCGCGGATCTTGAAATTCTCGACTCGCTTGTAAAACGATTCCGGCAGGTCCTTCTTCTCCATGCAGTTAAGGAATGTTCGCTTGACGTCCATGGCGGAAACGACGACCGGCGCCGAAATCTCATCGCCGTTTTCAAGCGCAACACCCGCTGCCTTGCCGTTCTTCACGATAATCTGGTCGACGCCCGCCTCGGTGCGCAGCTCGCCTCCGGCCGCCTGGAACGCACCCGCGATGGAATTCGATACAGCGCCCATGCCGCCACGCGCGAAACCCCACGAGCCCACGTTGCCGTCGACTTCGCCCATGTAGTGATGCAGCAGCACGTAGGCGGTGCCGGGTGAATGAATACCCAGTGCCGTACCAATGATGCCGCTGCCGGAAAATGCAGCCTTGATGACGTCGGTCTCGAAATACTCGTCCAGGTATTCGGCGACACTCATCGTCCAGAAACGGATCGTGTCGTACATGCGATCCTCACCCATGTCGAGAAACTTGCCGCCGATCCTGATGAGCTCTTTTATGTCGCTTGGTTTGAACGACGTCGGGTCGGGCGCGGTGCTAAGCAGGAAATCGCGAATGAAACGACATTGCCGCATGGTATCGGCCGAGTACGTCTTGTACGCGTCGGCATCGTGCCGCGAAAACCGGGCCATCTCACGGTACGACACTTCTTCGTCCTGGTAGGAGCCGTAGTAATCACCGTTTTCCATGAACGTCACGGAACCGCCGTAGGGCGTTACCTGCAGTCCATGCTTGTGCAGTTCCAGTGCCCGGTAGATTTCCGGTCGCAACAGGCTGCACACGTAGGAGCAGTTCGAGTACCACCAGTCCTTGTAAAGATTTCGACTGACCGCCGCACCGCCGATATAGTCGTTTTTTTCGACGCAAACGACATCGAGACCGGCTTTCGCGAGGAAAGCGGCGTTTGTCAGCCCGTTGTGACCCGCGCCAACGACAATCGCGTCATAGGTTTTCATTTATTCGAGCTCTTGGCTTTGGTTTTTTCTTCGAGTTTTGACAAGGTAATGTCTACTGCCTTTTCAAATTTGTCCAGCGTTTCGTCCAGGCATCCCACATTGTGAGATTCACACAGGAACCAGGGTTCTCGTGAATCCGGTTCAACGAGTATTCCCTGTTCGTGAAGTTCCGGCGCAAGCGCGTCGTAGAACTCGTAATCCGAGTTCACCCACTCGCGGTAATTACTGGGCGCCGTATCGGCAAAAAACAAACCCATCAGCGCGGGATGTCCGGTAAAGCTGTGAGCGACGCCACGTCTCGTCAGGATGTCGCTGAGGCCTTTCTGTAGTTTTTGACCATAGCTTTCGATGTCGGCGAGCGCCGTCGTTTCATCGAGGATCTCCAGCGTCTTTGCCGCCGCCGCAAGCGATACCGAATGACCGGTAAAGGTACCACCGTGTACGACGCTGTCACCGACGTGTCGCATGATGTCTTCGCGCCCGGCAACAACCGAGATCGGGTAGCCGTTGGCAATAGCCTTCGCAAACGTACACAGGTCGGCTTTAATGCCGAACAACTCCTGGACACCGCCCTTGGCGACACGAAAGCCTGTTTTGACTTCGTCGACGATCAACAGCACGTTATAGCGATCGCAGATCTCGCGTACGTCTTTCATGTATTGCCTGCGCGTACTGATGGCACAGCAGTTCCCCATGATCGGTTCGATCAGGAAAGCGCCGATCTCCTCGTGCTTGCGCTTCATGAGGTCTTCGAGCGCATTGGTGTCGTTCAGGGGCACCGGGTGAAAGAGGCGCTTTGTTATTGCCGGAACTCCGTCACCGAATGGCAAGAGTTCGGGTTTACCGTCGCCCGGCTCCCATTCTTCGACTTCTGAGTACCACATCACTTCGCTAAACACGCCGTGATAGCCGCCTTCCATAACGACATGCCCGTCTTTGCCGGTGAACGAACGCGCGATGCGCAGAGCGGCCATAACTGCCTCTGTGCCCGAGTTGGAAAATCGCACGAGTTCGGCGGCCGGCACCATCTTGCTGATTCGGCACGCGACCTCGTATTCTAGTTCGGTGGACAGTGCGAAAACGCCACCGACCTCCATGCCCTTTTTCGCCGCCTCGTCAACGCGAGAATCTGCATAGCCGAGGATGATAGGGCCGTACGCGAGGCGATAGTCGATGTACTCGTTTCCATCGATATCCCAGAGGCGCGCGCCCTTGCCCCGCTCAGCATAGATCGTTAGATCATCTCCCCAGTAACGGAAGTTTGAGGACACGCCGAGCGGCAGCTTCTGATTCGCTCGCTTGAAGTGCCGATTGGATCGGGCCAGGCTGCGCATGAGCGCTCCCATAGAAAAATGAATGAGTATTCATTCATATTATGGCATGATTGCCGCATGGTAGCCACAGCCAGGAACACCAAGCGCACGGCGCGGCGCGAGCAGCGGCGCCAGCAGCTGATCGATGCGACGATGAAATGCATCGCCCGCAAAGGCATGGGAAGCACGACGCTCGCCGATGTCGCTGGCGAGGCGGGCCTCTCTCAGGGCATCGTTAATCTACATTTTGAAAGCAAAGAGAACCTGCTCACGGAGACGCTTCGCTACCTGGCCGACGAATACAAAGCGCAGTTCAACAAGGCTTATGAAAACTCCGGGCCCGGTGCGGCAGAAAAGCTACTTGCACTCGTCGAGCTCGACCTGCGCCCTTCCATCTGTGAACGCCGCAAAGTCGCCGTATGGTTTGCATTCTGGGGCGAAGTTACATCCAGGCCAACCTATCGCAAGATCTGCGACGAGCGCGATCAATACTACGACGACATTGTCGAAAATCTTGCCGGCCAGGTCATTGCCGACGGTGGATACAAAGGCGTTACCGCTGAATCGGTTGCTATCGTGCTGACATCCATGACCAATGGCCTGTGGTTATCTTGCCTGATTAGTCCGGCGTCATTTGACCGGCACAAAGCGATGGCCGCGGTGCTCGAATATTTACGCGGCGTTTTTCCAAAACATTTTCCGCAGTGAGATCTCTATGCACATAGACATCAGCAAAGACGCACGGCAGTGGCAGAAAATAGCTCGCGAGTATGCCAACAACTTCCTGCAGCCGCACGAGGTGGAAGCCGAACTCAACGAAGGCGTGCTGCCGGATGAGATCACGAAACGGAACAAGCAGCGGGCGATAGAGCTCGGATTCACGGCAATTGACGTGCCGAAAAGCCACGGCGGCCTCGAGCTGCCGATGGAATCACAGGTGGCGATCTGGGAACAACTTGGCCGCGTGACCAACGCCCTGTCCTGGTGCTTTCCCGAAGCCCAGTCGTGGATGTTCGATGCCTGCTCCGACGAGCAAATCAAGAAATACATCCTGCCGATGATGCGTGGGGAGCACAAAGACTGCTACGCAATTACGGAAGCGGGTCCGGGTTCCGACATCTCGGGCCTGGAGGCGACGGCGACTCGCGACGGCAACGACTATTTGCTGAACGGCGAAAAGTGGTACGTCACGAGTGGAAACCTCGCGGACTTCTTCTGGTTCCAGGCACGCCTGCCCGACGAACATGACGAGGCCCTGTTTCTCGTCGACCAGGGCACTAACGGCATCGAGATCATCGCAAACCCGACGTTCAGTCATACCTATGCGGCCCATCATCCTACCTATCTTTTCACTAACGTCCGCGTGCCTGCGTCGCAACGTGTCGGAAATCCGGGCGACGGCATGGCCTTCACGCACAGCTGGTTTCGGCACGAGCGGCTCATGATCGGCGCTCGCAGCTGCGGTGCGGCGGCCCGGCTTATTGAAGAAGCCCTGGCTTTTGCCAACGACCGTATCGTCGATGGCGCCCCGCTCAGTGAAAAACAGGCCATTCAGTTCATGCTGGCGGACAGCGTGACCGAACTTTATGCATCGCGACTAATGACTTACGACGCCGCGCGTGCCGCAGATCGGGGCGAAGACCTCAAAGCCCAGCACAGCCGCTGCTCCATGGTAAAGCTGTACGTATCGGAAATGGCGAATCGGGTGGCGGACCGGGCCGTGCAGATCTTCGGTGGCCGTGGCTATATGCGCGAAAATGTCGCAGAGCGTTTTTTCCGCGAACTGCGCGTTGATCGAATTTGGGAAGGCACAAGCGAGATCCAACGGCTTATAATCGCCAGATCCTTGTTGAAACGCGGATTGGATGGAATGTGACTGCACGAGCGATCCTTCGCACTGCCCTTTATTCAGTTTTCCTCCTGCTTGGCGCCTGCTCAAGCGATTCCAACAACACGTCGCACGGCCAGAATGTTGTCAATATCTACAACTGGGCCGATTACATAGCCCCCGATACCCTCAAAAAATTTGAAGCCGAATACGGCATTAAGGTCAACTACGACATTTATGACTCGTCCGAGGTTGTCGACGTAAAGCTGCTTGCCGGAAACAGCGGCTACGACGTCGTCGTACACAGTAATCAATTCTCTTCGCGCCTTGCGCCGATCGGAATATTCGAAAAACTCGATAAGAGCAAGCTGTCGAATCTCAAGAACCTCGACGAAGAGGTGTTCGCCAGCATCGACGTCTACGACAAAGTTACCGATTACAATATTCCTTACCACTGGGGCACCACCGGCTATGCCTGGAATGTCGATATGGTTCGCGCGCGACTTCCGAACCACCCCATGGACAGCGGCGACATCCTGTTTGACCCCGATGTGGTGTCGAAGCTGGCGGACTGCGGCGTAAGCCTGCTCGATGGCCCGACGGACCTGTTTCCGATGGTGCTTGCGTACCTGGGTCTTGACCCAAGCGCGGTTGACGATGACAGCCTCGCGGCGGCCGAAGCACAGCTGAAGCTCGTGCGCCCTTACATCCGCTACTTCAGTAATCAGAAAATGATCTCTGACCTGCCGAACAAGGAAGTCTGCGTTGCAATGAGTTGGTCCGGCGACTTTGCGCAGGCGGCGACTCGCGCGCAAGAGGCCGGCATCGATATCGAGCTGCGGTATACGGTTCCGAAAGAAGGCTCGGGCCTCTGGGTCGACGGTCTGTTCATACCAAGCGACGCACCGCATAAAGACAATGCTTATTTATTCCTCGACTTCCTGCTGCGCCCCGACATTGCGGCGGATATCGCCAATACCGTCTTTTACGCAAACGCAAACGGTGCATCCTGGGAATTCGTCAAACCCGAAATACTGAACAACCCGTCTATATTTCCGGACGCAGAAACCTGGAAGCGCCTTTATCCCATTCTCTCGCCCGACCCGAAACGGGAACGCCCCCGCACGCGGGCATTTGCCCGGGTCAAAAGCGGCATATGAACGATTTCATTCGCATCCGCGGTATCAGCAAACACTTCGGGGACTTCGTTGCCGTTGATAACGTCGATCTCGACATTGCCAAGGGAGAACTGTTTTCGATACTCGGTGGATCCGGATGCGGCAAGACGACGTTGTTGCGCATTCTTGCAGGCTTCGAAATACCGACGAACGGAACGATCGAAATAGACGGTGTTGACGTTACTCACCAGGCACCTTACGACCGTCCCGTCAACATGATGTTCCAGTCGTACGCGGTTTTTCCACACATGTCGGTCGCAAAGAACATCGCTTACGGTCTGCAGAAGGAGCGCCTTGCGAAAACAGAGATCGATAAGCGCGTCGACGAGATGCTCGAGCTCGTACAGCTCGCCGACTATCGCAATCGCAAGCCCGATCAGCTTTCGGGCGGACAGCGGCAGCGGGTAGCGCTCGCCAGGGCGCTGATCAAACAACCAAAAGTGTTGTTACTCGACGAGCCGCTTGCAGCGCTGGACAAGAAGCTTCGCGAACGGACCCAGTTCGAGCTCATGAATATCCAGGATGAGCTGGGCGTGACTTTTGTCGTCGTCACCCACGACCAGGAAGAGGCGATGACCCTGTCGACGCGCATTGCGGTCATGGAACAAGGCCGGTTCCTGCAAATCGGTACGCCGCTCGAAATTTACGAGTATCCGTCCAGCAAGTTTGTTGCCGATTTTATCGGCACCATCAATACGTTTGAAGGAACGGTACAGCGCATCGACACAGGCTCAATCATCATTGACTCCGAGGAAGCCGGCACCGCTCTCACGGCATTGGGAAAACACGATCTCGAAGTCGGGCAATCAACTTGTATTGCTGTACGGCCCGAGAAGATATTTGTTGGCAAGGATGAACCCGAAAATGACGACGACACACGGATTCGAGGTACGGTGCACGACCTCGGCTACCTGGGCAACCTGTCGATCTATCGCATACGGCTCGCGAACGGCAAGATCGTTCTGGTTAGTTCTCAAAACAGGCGCCGGTCGGCAACCCGATTCCTCGAATGGGAGGATGAAGTCTGGATATCGTGGCGGCCCCGCAGTGCCGTCGTATTGCTGGACTAGGACAAATGGCGAGCGACAGTGCATTGAACAGGGATCAGCTATGGCGACACGTTGCAGTAGCCGTACCCTATTTGTGGTTGCTCGTGTTTTTTCTTGCGCCCTTCGCCATCATTCTCAAGATCAGCCTGGCCGACCCGATTATTGCCCAGCCGCCGTTTACGCCAACTTTCGATGAAAGTGGCAACCTCTCGGCATCCGCCGACAATTTCAAATTCCTGCTGACCGACAAGCTTTACGCAATAACGTATCTTCGATCGATCGTCATGGCCAGCATGGCAACCCTGCTTTGCCTTGCTTTGGGCTTCCCGATGGCATACGGCATCGCACGCTCATCCGCATCGACGCGCAGCCTGCTTCTGTTGCTCATCGTGCTGCCGTTCTGGATCTCATTCCTGCTCCGCGTCTACGCATGGATGGGGCTCATGAATAATTATGGAGTCATAAACAACACATTGATGTGGCTGGGACTCATCGAGCAGCCAATTCAGCTGATGTACACAGATTTTGCGATCTTCGTCGGCCTTGCCTACTCGTACCTGCCGTTCATGATTCTGCCGCTGTATGCGACGCTCGAGCGCATGGACCTGGACCTGGTTGAAGCGGCGCAGGATCTCGGTGCGTCTCGCACGCGGGCTTTCTGGGACATTACCTGGCCCCTGGCAAAACCCGGCGTCATTGCCGGCTGCCTGCT
>CAMYIS010000083.1 GCA_947258485.1 uncultured Woeseiaceae bacterium | reverse complement strand
ACTGAAGAAGCGGTATTTCTCACGCACGGCGTGACGGTAGGCAGCCAGTATGCGTTCTTTACCGGCGAAAGCGGACACCAGCATCAGCAGCGACGACTGCGGCAGATGGAAGTTCGTGATCATGGCATCGACGCTGCGAAATTCGTGTCCGGGCAGAATGAACAAATCGGTCTCGCCGTTGAAAGGACAAAGCTCGCCCGATGCGGACGCCGATTCAAGTGCACGCACGGACGTGGTACCGACCGCAATGACGCGACCACCGCTGGCCCGCGTCGCACGCACGGCGTCGCAGCACTGCTGGCTGACTTCAACCCGCTCGCTGTGCAGCCTGTTTTCTTCCATGTGCTCTTCACGGAGCGACTGAAACGTACCAGCACCGACGTGTAGCGTGACCCATGCGTGTCCGACGCCCGCAGCCAGTGTTTCGGCGAGCATTGCTTCGTCGAAGTGCAATCCTGCCGTCGGTGCGGCGACTGCGCCCGGGTCTTTGGCGTAGACGGTCTGGTAGCGATCGATGTCTGACTCGTCGGCGTCGCGATTCAAATACGGGGGCAGCGGGACCTCGCCGTACCGGTCCAGATACGGCATGACATCAACAGAAAAGGTCAGAGCGAAAAACTCGCCCTCCCTGCCCGTAACCTCGGCTTCGGCGTCACCGCGCAGCAACAAGCGGCTGCCTGCTTTCGGCGACTTGCTTGCACGAATGTGAGCTACGGCGGTGCGATCGCCCACCACGCGTTCAAGCAGCAATTCGGCGCGTCCGCCAGTTTCCTTTGTGGCGGCGAGGCGCGCCCTGATAACACGCGTGTCGTTAAAGACAAGCAGGTCGCCAGGACAGAGCAGCGTCGGCAGGTCGGAAAAGCGACGGTCATCGATGCCGTCAGCCACGACCAGCAGGCGGCTATCGCGGCGATCCGTTGGCGGATACTGCGCGATAAGCGAATCGGGAAGATCGTAGTCAAAATCCGAAATCAACATGGGCGCGCATGGTAGCAAAGCCATGCGCGCCCGGGTGATTTCTGCTCAGCGCTGCGTTTGCGCCGCGTGCTCTCAGGTCCGCGTTGTGGGAGCAGGCGGCCGAGGGGCGTGTCGATGTGCCGGGGCTTTCGCCGGGCTCATCGCCGGAGCATGTCCATCAAAAAGCGCGCCGCGTTGATCCGCGGGAATCTCAATATCGAGTGTACGTTTCTTCTTGTCCCGCATGATGCCGAGCTTCAACTTCTCGCCGCCCTGGTAGGAACTCAAAATACGCATCGCGTGACGGGCATCTTTGGGCTCCCGGCCGTCAATGCTCTGAATCACGTCACCTTCCTGAAGCTCGAAGGCATCCGATTTCGGCGCCCTGACAACCAGCAGCCCGCTGGCCGTACCGAAGTATCGGCCAAGACCTTCGTTGAGTTCGACCAACTCCAGCTCACCGAGGCCGGTTCCCGCCCAGGGAAACCCGAACTCCATCTTGAACTTCTCCATTAGCCCCGGCGCGCCGGGCGCGTTTGGCATATTGAAACGTGGGCCGCCGTCGCCTTGCCAGACAAACATGTGTCTTTCGATAACCCGGGGTTCAACTTCGACCGAGCCTACCTTGCCGTCACGCAGATACTCGAGTTTTAATACATCGCCAACTTCAACGCCCACCATGAAGTCGAGCAGTCGCTTGTTAGCCACGTCGGCGCTGTCAGCGCTCAATGACTCACCGTTTATCGCCGTGATTACGTCGCCGGCCCGAATACCTGCATCGCTGGCGGCGCTGCCGGGTGTCACGCCCATTACGGCCACGCCTTCGACGGGACCTTGTCGCTGTTGGCCGTCAATCGCGACGCCGAGCCGCGGTTTATCGGAGAACTCGAAATGCCTTTCGATTTCGGCCATGCGCGGCAAGCGCTTGCCAGTAATCTCGGCGATCTGACGCGCCGCTTCGGCCATGCGCTCTTCGGCTTCCATAAGCCTCTGGTCCATTTCGGCTTCCCTGGCCTCGGCTTCGCGCGCGCTATTTTGTTCGTCACTTTGCGCAAATGCATAACTCGCAAACAGCAAGGCTGCCGCCGCTGGTAACACTACTTTCAACATCTTCATCGGTCGTTACTCCTAAATCAAAATGCTGCTCGTTGCGCTTGCGCATAACGCAAAGCGAGCAGCGAATTCATCAACCTGACGCGTTCTCGCCAGAAAAGCTCTTTGTCATCGGACGTCATCTGCACATCCGGGTTATTCAACTGGTAATCGATAGCCGCTATGCGGTCCTCCAGATCGGAGATCGTTGCGACCGTACTGGCTCGCATGACACGAGGTTCGTCCGGCAATGACCGCAGGTCACTTTCGAGTTGCCGCGACTGCACCATGAGCGTTTGAAGGGTCGACAGCTCGGCCGTATTCGTCGGCAGGCTCGAAGGCACAACCGGGAATGTCTCGGCCGGCGGATTCACGAGACCGGGGAAGATCAGCGCTGCCAGAAGGGCAGCGGCCGCTACGCCAACACCGGCAAACCAGGTAGTGCGCCTGCTCACCAGCGCTTTCTGCAGCAGTCCCTCGGCTTCGGCCTGCTCACGAACCCGGTTCCAGACGGCACGCGGCGGCATCGTGTCCGTAAGCCCACGGAGTCCCTGCTGCAATGCGTCATGTTCGTCGGCTGTCAAAGCGCAAATCATTTCTTCATCCTTCTGGTCACTGCTCATCTCAGTAACTCCTTGCCACAGCACCGTCGGGCTGCGCGTTGCTGTCTGCGACTGCGAGCATCGGCCGCAGGCGCATATACGCACGCGACAACTGCGACTTCGAAAAACTCTCGGTCTTGCCCATCAGCGCTCCTATTTCCTTGTGTGTAAATCCTTCAACGTCATGCAACCAGACGACGGCGCGTGCAACGTCCGGCAGGTTCGCCAATGCCGCATCGAGATCCATTGCATCGTCGGGATGGCTCGACACCCCGTGGCTCACGGCCTGGCCTTCGGTGACGTCGTGCCAGTCATCGCCCAGCGACTGGCCGCGTTTCGTCCAGGCCGAGCGAAGGAACATCAGCGCTTTGCTTACGGCGATGCGCCGGATCCAGCTGCCCAGCGCAGCCTCGCCGCGGAACCTGGCGATCGATCGCATGACCTCGATAAAGGTCTCCTGAACGAGGTCCTCGGCATGTGCCGGCACTTTCGTGAACCTCAGGCAAATCGAGTAGACCGGGGTAGCAAACGCGCGATAAATAATCTCGTGCGCCCGCGCATCGCCCCGCGCTGCTCGTTTGACGATGCCCGGATCAATCTCGATGTCCGCAAACTTGCTCATACCTGGAATCTTAGATGCTTCTGCGGCGCAAAGGGTCGCACAGGCGTGCATCCGCGCATATACTGTGCGCCTTTCGAGCGGGGGCGGTGGTTGAGCGCCCGTCCAGCAAGACATGCCGGGATGGCGGAACTGGTAGACGCGCCGGATTCAAAATCCGGTTTCCGAAAGGAAGTGGGGGTTCGATT
>CAMYIS010000082.1 GCA_947258485.1 uncultured Woeseiaceae bacterium | reverse complement strand
TTCGATGCGCGCAAGGAAGTCAGCAAATTGTATGAAGTGGAAGCAATGCCGGTCACGGTCCTGGTTGACCGAGAGGGCAGGATTCGTCATGTGCACCATGGCTACAAGCCCGGGTACGAAGAAAAGTACCTGGATCAGATTCGCTCATTGTTAAGAGAGTAACGCAGTGACCAAGACACTTATCAGCCTGGCGGCAATATTGATGCTGACAATCAGCATCTCTGTGGTGGCACAGGACGTAGCCCCGATGAATGCGGACGCGGCAATGGCCGAGGCAATGAGTGCGCAGGCCTCTGAGTCAGAATCCCGCGACCAGTTCCGGAGTCTTGATCAGGATGTGCAGACATTAAAGAAGGAAGTACTTGACCTTAATCGAGACCTGTTCCTTCTCGAGGAAGAATTGTTATTTCCCGCCAACTCGCAGGTTGCCTTCTTCATTTCCATGGATGTTGGCGAGTATTTCGAACTCGATTCAGTAAATATCAAGATTGATGGCAAGGAAGTTGCAAATTACCTGTACACGGCGCGCGAAGCGGATGCACTGATTCGCGGTGGCGTGCATCGCGTACACATGGCCAACCTGAAAACAGGCGATCACGAACTCATTGCAATCTTCACGGGCAAAGGCCCTCACGTTCGCGACTACCGTCGTGGCGCAACCATTACCTTTGACAAGGGTATCGGTGCCAAGTATCTCGAGCTGGAAATCACCGATCGCGTCAAAAAGCAGCAGCCGGAATTTGTCATCAAGGAATGGGAGTGATCTTTGCATCCAGGTCGCTCACTACTTAAGTGCCTCTGCTTGTGGTTGGCGCTGCAAGCGCCGACGCAAGCCGTTCAGGCAGCGGACGATGGTCGCGATCCGATCGTCGTGCAGGACCCGCACTATGGCGAGGTCCTTTTCTACTTCTACCAGGAAGACTATTTTCCGGCGATCGTTCGCCTGCTCGCGGCAAAGGAGCAGCAGCAACTCGACGATCATGCCGACGAGGGCGAGCTACTTCTCGGCGGCATGTATCTTTCCTACGGGCATCACCTCGAGGCTGCTGAAATTTTCGAGCGCCTTTTGGCGAACAATGTCGCCCCGGATATTCGCGATCGAACCTGGTTCTTTCTGGCCAAGATCTGGTACCAGCGCGGTTACCTCGACAAGTCACAGCAAGCACTGAGCTATATCGAACGTGAGCTCCCCAAGAATCTGCAGCGCGAAGCACTGATGCTCGAGTCGCAGATTCTTATCGATGCGGGCAATTACGATGCCGCTATTGCCAGGTTGCAAAACTGGAAAGGGAAAACCGAGTGGGCGAGGTATGCCAAGTTCAACCTCGGCGTAGCGCTGGTCCGCCTGGGCCGTGTTGACGAGGCTGCACGCCTGCTCGACGATCTGGGTAACCTCGACCCTTACAACGATGAACTCACATCCCTGCGTGACAAGGCGAACCTCGCGCTCGGCTATGCCCTGTTGCAGGACGGCCAGGCGCGAGCAGCGAAAGCACCGCTGCAACGCGTTCGATTGGAAGGTCCTTTTTCAAACAAAGCGCTGCTCGGCGTTGGCTGGGCCGACGCTGAAATGGAAAGCTATCAGCGGGCACTGGTGCCGTGGATGGAGTTGCGCAGCCGTAACCTGCTCGATTCGGCCGTCCAGGAATCCATGCTGGCAATACCGTATGCCATGGCGAAACTCGATTCGATCAGCCAGGCCGCCGATCATTACCTCAATGCAATTGAGGCATTTTACGAAGAGACCAATCGTCTCGACCGGACGATTCAGCACATCGAATCCGGCCAGTTCTTCGATGATTTCGTCGAGGACGATCCGCTCGACAGTACAGGTTGGTATTGGCGACTCGAGGAATTGCCCGAGGGTCTCGAAGGACGGTACCTGTTTCATCTGCTCGCGACACACGAGTTCCAGGAAGGTCTCAAGAATTACCGGGACCTGAGCTACCTGTACCGGAACCTCGATGAGTGGCAGACGAACGTCGATGTTTACGGCAACATGCTCGAGACGCGCAAGGAGGCCTATGCGTTGCGTTTGCCGCGTGTCCAGGATTCGCTGGCCCGTGCCGATCTCGATGGCATGGTAAGTCGCAAGCTCGAATTCGATTCGACGCTGAATAATATCGAAGAGAGCCGTGACTGGCTGGCGCTCGCGACCCGGTCCGAGTTCGAAATGTGGGGCGAAATCACCGGTCTCGAAAGCACTCCGGCCTTGCGCGCCGATATTCCCGAGGCTGACGAAGTACGAGACAAGATCCGCCTGTTGAAAGGTGTTTTACAGTGGAACCTCGAACGCGACTTTGGCGATCGTCTGTGGCGAATTCGTCGCAACCTTCGCCAGTCCGGCGAAGCCCTGGTTGCAACGCAGCGTTCGCGACGCCAAATTGACGAGACGATGCGCCTCGAACCACTTCGCTTCGATGAGCGCTATCGAAGCAGCGCGCGTTCTTGCAGTCGATCGCTGTCGGCGAGCTTCAGGCACAAAAGCAAAGACTCGATATTTACACTGTACAGGCGCGGTTTGCCCTCGCTGCAATTTACGACATCGCGGCTACAGTCGGGGATGCATCGCAATGAAGATGCATCGTTACCTGCTGTTCTTGCTACTCGCCCTCGCATTTGCGGCGCCATCCGCCAACGCGGGCGTGAAGAAGAAAGACACGATAAAGAGCCTCGAGAAGAAGACCGTTAAAATTCGTCCGGGAAAGGTCATTCTCGATAGCTCCGATCTCGCGCGCGACAATTATCGGGCGTTTCTCGATCTTGTGTCGGATGATCCGGAGCTTCGTGCCGAAGCCATGCGCCGCCTTGGCGACCTGGAACTTGAAGCCACCGAGGCTGATCAGCTGGCGGAAAATATCGAATCCCTGGGTTCAACAGGCTATGACAATGCTGTCAGTCTCTATCAACAATTGCTCGAGGCCTATCCGGACTACCGCCGCAATGACACCGTGCTGTACCAGTTGGCGCGTGCCTATGAGATTGGTGGCCGGACCGACGAAGCGCTTGAAGTTCTTAATGAGCTTGTCACGAAGTTCCCGGATACAGCGCTAATCGACGAAGTACAGTTCCGCCGCGGTGAGATGCTGTTTCTTCGCAAGCAATACAACGACGCAGAAGCGGCCTACCAGGACGTCAGAAAATACGGCGAAGAGTCCCGATTCTATGAGCAGTCGCTGTACAAGCTCGGCTGGTCCCAGTTCAAGTTGGCGTGGCACGAAGACAGCCTTGAGCCGTTTTTTGAATTGCTGGATCGCAAGGTCAAAGACGTTGACATAGGTGAAGGTGAGCAGCGACTCAGCAGTTTGAAGCGGGCCGAACGCGAGCTTGTCGAAGATACATTCCGCGTCCTGAGCATCAGCTTTTCTTATATGGAAGGCGCTGACAGCATCAATAGCTTTCTCCAGGCACGTCAAAACCCGTCATACAGTTACGTGATCTACGGCAACCTGGGCGACCTGTACCTTGAGAAAGAACGCTATGTCGACGCGGCCGAAACGTACGAGGCATTTGTAGAGCAGGATCCGTTTCATCCAAAGGCGCCGATACTGCAGGTCGAGGTCATCGAGGCGTACAAGCAGGGCGGCTTCCCCAGCCTGGTACTTGAAGGTAAAAAGGGCTTCGTCGAACGCTATGGCATGGACGGGGACTTCTGGGTTCGCAATCCGCCAGAGCAGAACCAGGCGGTTGCTGCGTACCTGAAGAGTAACCTCAACGACCTGGCGCAGTATTATCATGCCGAGGCGCAGCGCGATGGCAAGAAGAGTGACTACCAGCAAGCCGCCAACTGGTATCGCAAGTACCTGGCGTATTTTCCGGGTGAAGCTGATAGCGCCAACACCAACTTTCTGCTGGCCGAAATTCTGTTCGAGAGCGAAGACTACGAGGCGGCGACGGTCGAGTACGAGCGCACGGCATATGGCTACATTGATCACGACAAGTCGGCTGAAGCCGGATATGCGGCAATTCTCTCTTATCGCGAGCATGAAAAATCGCTCGCTGGCGCCGCAAAAGACGAGTGGCATAAGAGGTACCTCGACAGCGGCTTGAAGTTTGCTGACACCTATCCTGATCACCCGGAATCTGGCGCAGTACTAACGACGGTTGCGGAAGATTTGTTTGCACAGGATCAGTTCGATCTCGCGATTGCAGTAGGGCAGGCCGTGGTTGCCAAGCAGCCACCGGTGGAGCCGACGCTCGCTCGCACGGCGTGGACGGTCATTGCCCATTCACAGTTTGATCTTCAGAATTTCAGTAACGCCGAAGCTGCGTATTACAGTTTGCGGAGCTTCACGCCGGCTGATGATTTGACGGCCGCCCAGCAAATCAAAGACCGCATCGCTTCATCGATTTACAAGCAGGGTGAAAAGGCGCGTGACGCCGGCGATCTCGAGACTGCGGTTACACACTTTACTCGCCTCGGCCAGGTGGTTCCGGATTCCGATATTCGCGCTACCGCCGAATACGATGCCGCGGCCGCCCTGATAAACCTGCAGGCATGGGACCGTGCGTCCGGCGTACTCGAAAAATTCCGCAGCGATTATCCGGAGAGCGAATTCGCTGACGATGTCACGCAGAAACTGGCCGTTACCTATCTCGAGTCAGGCCAGTCAGACCAGGCCGCGGCCGAGTTTGAGCGTATTGCGAGAGCCGAGTCGAGTACCGAGGATGTGCGTCGCGAGGCGCTCTGGAAGGCATCCGAGCTTTACAAACAGTCCGGTACGATTTCCAGCGAGCAGCGAGTTCTGAATGACATCGTCATGCGCTACCCGGACCCGCTGGCTGAGTCCGTCGAGGCGCGTTATCGCTTGCTCGAGATTGCGCGGCAGACCGGTAACGAACAGGAACGTGTGGCGAGGCTTAATGATCTCGTCCAGGTGGATGCGACAGCCGGTGCGCAACGCACAGATCGCACGCGTTTCCTCGCGGCAACAGCCACTCTGGAGCTGGCCGATCCCGTGCGCGAGCGATTTGCGGTCGTGAAACTAACGCAACCGCTGGCCGACAGTCTTAAGCTCAAGAAATCGCTGATGGAAGAGGTTATTACGGTTTATACCGGGGCAGCGGACTACGGGGTTGCGGAAGTGACGACGGCCGCGACTTTTCGCCTCGGCGAGGTTTACGAACAGTTCAGTTCGGATCTGCTGAAATCTGACAGACCGGTCGACCTCGACGTCGATGCACTCGAGCAATACGAGCTGCTCCTTGAAGAACAGGCGTTCCCGTTCGAGGAAAAAGCGATCGACCTGTACAAGGCAAATGCCGACCGGGCCCCCGATGGTGTTTACGATGAATGGGTGCGCCAGAGTTTCGAACGACTGGCCGGATTGATGCCGGCGCGATACGCGAAAAAGGAGCGCAGCGAAGATGTTGTTACAGCGCTTTATTAAGATCAGGCGGCTGCCGATCGCCTTGCTGGCATTGCTGGTGCTCGCGGGCTGTGCGAGCGGTGGTCCGGCGAAAGCACCGGATTCGAGGTCGGCGTCCAGCCAGGGCGAGGTTGCGGAAGGTCCGCAGCCCGAATCGGAAATCCCGCCGCAGGCGCGGACCTTGTACGAGCAGGCAGCCTCGGCCATGGCAGCCGGCGATTTCGTCGACGCCGAGCTCCGATTCAAGGAGTTCCTGCTGCAGTACCCGAATTACCCGGGCGCCCATGTCAACCTGGCCATCATTCACGCCAATAACGAGAATAATACGGCCACAAGGTCCGCTTTGGACGCCGCATTGGCGATAAATCCCAGTCATCCTGCGGCTTTGAACCAGCTGGGCATGCTACTTCGCAGAAATGGCAATTTTCTCGAGGCAGAAGCCGCTTATTTGAAGGCCGTCACAGTCAACCCCGACTATGCCTTGGCACACTACAACCTGGGGGTCCTTAATGAGTT
>CAMYIS010000081.1 GCA_947258485.1 uncultured Woeseiaceae bacterium | reverse complement strand
GAAATGTCGACGTCTGATTCGGAGTACATTTGCATGGTTGTTCCTCAGCCTGATGCAATTCTCATAAAAAAAACCCCACTATCCGTTTGGATGCGGGGTTTACGTGTCCGTACGCTGGATACGCGCTACCCGCTGTGCCTCCCGAGGAGCAGAAGGGCAAGTCGCGATACGCGCAGGCCGCTGGCCTGTACTTTATGTTGCAATCCAGTCATAGCGCCGAATCATGTTGTAACGCAGGAATGATGTCAACCACTGTATAACCAGTTACGGGTGTTACTAAACAAATCCGATTAACAAATATTCCTAAGCTTCTAATTAGAAAGGGCTAACTTGCATTTACGCTACAGCCACCCACGACCTTATATATAGGGTTCAAAAACAGCATACGCTGAACGCGCCGGTGTGGCCTGCCATCAGCGGCTTCGTCATCGTGCCGCTGCATGTTAAACACGAATAACGAAAGGACCGATATGTCGTTAAGACTTATGTAGTTCATGGGCTGGCGATCTGCCAAGCATGTGTTATTCTTGGCGACGAAGTACAGGGGACCTTACAAAAATTATAGGAACACTTGGCGGGGAAGCTCTGGCAATACCACGGCGGCCAAGATTCAATTAGTAGAGAGAAAATTAAAGTTCCAGGAAAGTTTGTCGCTGCGCGGCGTAAGTGGAGAGGAGCGCGTGCACATGTTGCGACATTTTTGCGTTATCAGTTTTCAGTTGTGCATGTATTCAGTGGATACGTTGCATGTGAAGGTACTCGTTCCCTCGAGGACCAGTACAGGGCCATTAACAAGGAAATCGACGGACTCAAGGTCTACAACCGGCTGATGCGGGCCCAGGTTGAAGGGCAGTCGGCCGTTCTGGAAGACATCGGACTGTCGATGGACCAGGTCGATGTCATCAACCGCCAGATTTTTCCCCTGATGGAACGCATGATTGACGGACTCGACCAGTCCGTGAAGCTCGACATTCCGTTCCTGATGGATGAACGCAACAGGCGCATCGCAGATCTCAAAGGCATCATGGAGCGCTCCGACGTCAGCGTCGCCGAGAAGTTCCGCAAGGTGATGGAGGCCTACCAGATCGAAAATGACTACGGCACGACCATTGAGAATTACACCCAGTCTTTGACAATCGACGATGCCACGCGCTCGTTCAATATGCTTCGCATCGGTCGGATCGGGCTCTACTTCCAGTCTGACGACACCAAGATCACGGGTCGTTGGGACAATGAAGCACGTAGCTGGGTCGTAGATGACTCGGCACGCAACGAAGTACGCAAAGGTTTGCGTGTAGCCAGACAATTAATTGCACCGGAACTCATTATTGTTCCCGTTCCAGCTGCGGAGGCTAACTAAATGAAACGTATTACACTCATTATTGCCGCTGGACTGCTGAGTCTGGGATTTGTTGGTACGGCAAGTGCACAGGACGACGATGCTCGCAGCATGGCGGAGCTTTTGCGTTTGATCGAGCAGGGACAGGCACGTGACTCTCAGGAAGCGCGCAAACGTGAAGCTGCCTTCGCACAGAACAAGAATCAGCAGCAGTCGCTTCTGAATCAGGCACGCGCAGAGCGAACTCGTGAAGAACAGACGAGTGCGGCTCTCGAGGCGCAGTTCGAGAAGAACCAGCAGCAGATCATTACGGCCCGTCAGGCTCTCGACGAGCGCCTGGGCGCCCTTAAAGAGCTGTTCGGCGTCTTGCAGACCGTGTCCGGTGATGCACAGGGCCGATTCAGCGCCTCGTTGACAAACATCGAATATCCCAACCGAAGCGAATTTCTTGTCGAGCTCGGCAGCAAGATGGCCGGAGCCAGTAGCCTCGCCTCGATTGAAGACATCGAGACCTTGTGGGGAATGCTGCAGAAGGAAGTCGTCGAGACCGGCAAGGTTACGCGGTTTACCCACCTTGTAACGAAAGCCGATGGACAGCAGGAAGAAATGGAAGTTGTCCGGGTAGGCGCTTTCAACATCGTTTCCGAGAACGGCTACCTCGAGTATGACCCGGGCGAGAAGTCGATCGCCGAGCTGCTGCGTCAGCCAGAGGGGCGCTATGCCTCCACGGCCGGCGACATGATGGATGCGACCGAGAGTCCCGTCGATTTCGGTATCGACGTGACCAAGGGCGGCATACTCGGATTACTGGTTGAATCGCCGACGGTCAAAGATCGGATCGAGCAAGGCGGCATCGTCGGTTACTGCATTATTGCGCTCGGCATCATCGGCCTGATTATCGCAATACTGCGCTGGTTCGCGCTAAGCACTGCCAGCCGCAAGGTGACGGCGCAGCTGAAGCGGGACACGGCCAGCACCGACAACCCGCTGGGTCGCGTACTGGCAGCCTACGAGAGCAACAAGGGCGCCGATACCGAGACCATCGAGCTCAAACTCAGCGAGGCGGCACTGAAGGAGATGCCGGCACTCACCAAGGGACTGCTGTTCATCAAGGTGGTTGCGGCTGTCGCACCGCTTATGGGCCTGCTGGGTACGGTTACCGGTATGATCAAGACCTTCCAGGTGATCACGCTTTACGGCGCGGGCGATCCGAAGATGATGGCCGGCGGTATCTCGCAGGCGTTGATGACAACGGTACTCGGACTTTGCGTGGCAATTCCAATGGTATTGCTACACACGGTTGTCAGTGGTCAGAGCCGCAAGATCGTAAACATCCTTCAGTCGCAGAGCGCTGGCCTCGTGGCACAGCACTCCGAACGGAAAGGCTGAAGCCGAAAGGAGTTGCCATGCTTTGGCTTGCTGACAGTTTCGAAGCCATACGAGATTTCATGAGTCTGGGTGGCCCGGTCCTCAAGGTCATCGCGGTGACGATCTTCCTGATGTGGGTCGTCATCGTCGAGCGGATTATGTTCTTCCGTACGTCGATGGGCGCGATGTCGCGAGAGATTTATGATAATTGGGAATCACGACCGGAACGCAAGTCCTGGAACGCGAAACAGATTCGCGAGCTGATGATCTCGCGCTTCAGTGAAGCGACGAATCGGGGAATAAACCTGATTCAGACGCTGGTTGCACTGTGTCCCTTACTCGGCCTGCTCGGCACGGTAACGGGCATGATCAGCGTGTTCCAGGTCATGGCGGTTTCCGGTTCGGGTAATGTCCGAGCGATGGCCGCCGGCGTATCACAGGCCACGGTACCAACGATGGCAGGAATGGTCGGGGCGCTATCAGGGGTTCTGCTGGTCACGATTTTGTCTCGCCGCGCCGCTCGTGAAGTCGAATTCCTCGAGGATTCGCTCACGATGGACCACTAGAGGACAGTCGCCATGCGAAAACACCTTGATGATATTCATGTTGACGAGGATGAGAATGAAATCAACCTGACGCCGATGCTGGACGTCGTGTTCATCATGCTCATTTTCTTCATCGTCACGGCTTCGTTTATTAAAGAAGCAGGAATCGACGTCAACCGGCCTGATGCTCCAGTAACAGAGTCCAAGCCGGAAGAGGCGAATATCCTGGTAGTGATCAGTTCCAACGATGAGATTTTTATCGATAGGCGCCTGATCGATCCGCGCGCGGTTCGTGCAAACATTGAGAGGCTGCATGCAGAGAACCCGGAAGGATCGGTGGTCATCCAGGCTGACAACAAGTCATCGAATAGGGTACTTGTGGAAGTAATGGATTCCTCACGAAGCGCCGGGGTCTACAACATTTCGATCGCGGACAAACGATAGCCCTGCACTCAACAGGACAATAGCTAATGCGTAGAAAACAAGGGTCGATTGGTGTCGACGAGGAAGAAAATGAGATCAACCTGACGCCGATGCTGGACGTCGTGTTCATCATGCTCATTTTCTTCATTGTGACGGCGACATTTATCAAGGAAGCAGGCATTCAGGTCGAGCGACCGGACACGGTGACCGCAGATTCTCAGGACGATGCATCCATACTGATTGCGATCAGTGCGAATGACGAGATCTGGGTTGATCGTCAGAAGCGAGATCCGCGCGCGGTTCGCTCGGTCATCGAGCGTTTGCACGCTGAAAATCCGAAAGGTTCTATCGTCATACAGGCTGACGAAAAATCAACCCACGAGACGTTGGTAATCGTCATGGAAGCGGCGAAAAGTGCGGGCGTTGCTAACGTAGCAATTGCGTCTGACAACAATTAGGAACCTAGCCGCACGAATCGTGTCATACAAATGAGGATTGTTGTCAGCCTTATGTGTCGGAACAGGCAACGTCCGCGGAGGAGAACCGGACCATGATAGGTCGTTATGTATTTTCAATAGTGATCGGCACGATCGTTACGCTGAGCTTGCTGTTCATCATGCAGTTACTCATTGTCACGGGTAAAACCGCCCTGACAGATCCTCGCGAACGCCACAAGCTTGAATTCGTCCGCGTAAAGCGAAATGAAAACCTCAACATCGCGGATCTGACTCCTGAAAAACCGCCGAAACCGCCCGAGACGCCGCCTGAGACTCCACCTCAGGAACTCGACAACATTAATCCTGACGCGCCCAGCATCAGCGTTGCTCCGCCATCGGTCAGCGCGGACACCGATATCGGTGGTCCCGGCGGCATGAATATCGCGGAAGGCGATTACCTGCCCATCGTGCGCGTTGCACCGGTTTACCCTGCCCGAGCTCTGTCGAGGGGACTAGAGGGCTTTGTTGATTTGTCCTTCACGGTCACGACCGCGGGGACAGTCAGAGACCCAATTGTTCTGCAATCGTCAAGCAGCCTGTTTGAGCGTGCGGGATCTTTTTTGACATGAACATGAATCGCGGAATTTCTTTGAAGCTATGCCTTGCATTGATCGTTGGCGTACTTGCGTTTGGTACTGCCGGGGCGCAAAAGGCGACCGACGAAGACAGGGACAAAACCAAAACGAAGCAGGCACAGGCGGTCAGCAAAGAGGTTTATGAAAAAATCCAGAAAGCCCAGGAAATGGTCGATGAGAAGAACTACAACGGGGCACTGAAGAGCCTCAACAACCTTTACAACCCTGACAAGCTCACCGAGTACGAGCAGGCCAATGTTCTGAACTACATTGGCTTCGTCTATTACAACATGGACGATGCGAAAAGCGCGATTCGCACTTACGAGAGAATGCTTGCGATTCCGACCCTTGAGCCACAGATGGCAAAGCAAACGACGTTTACGATGGCGCAGCTGTTGACGATGGAAGAGCAGTATGGAAAAGCGCTGAATACGTTGGACAAGTGGTTCACGCTTGAGACCAACCCGGCACCCGAGCCATTTATTTTGCGGGCCCAGATCCTCTATAACCTCGACCGCTTCAAAGAGATGGTGGCGCCAATTGAGAACGCAATGCGCGTCGCGAGAGAACGCAACCTGGAGCCGAAGGAGAACTGGTACGGCTTGCTCAACTTCGCGTATTTCCAGCAGGAAAATTACGCAAAAGTGCGGGACATACAAATCATCCTGCTCGAGAACTGGCCAAAAGCACGTTACTGGAAGTCTCTTGCCGGTGCGTTCACGGAACTCGGCGAAGATGAGAAACTGATTTACGCTTACGATGCCGCGCACACTCAGGGCATGTTGGAGCAAGACACCGAGTTCGTGACCATGGCGCAGCTTTACCTGCAGGCGGAAGTTCCTTACAAGGCCGCAACGCTGCTGGAAGAAAAGATGAACGCCGGAATTGTCCCGAAGAACGAGAAGAACTATCGTTTGTTGTCACAAGCGTGGACGCTGGCCCAGGAAGATAAAAAAGCGATTCCGGCACTGCAGGCCGCCGCGAAACTTGCAACGCATGGCGAACTGGATCAAAGGCTGGCTAATGCGTATCTGAATATTGGTAATTACTCGGAATGCGTTAAATCGGCTAACACGGCGATTCGAAAAGGCGGCCTCAAGAATCCCGATAACATGCAGATTTCACTTGGTATGTGCCTGTATAACCTGCGTCGCTACTCGGACGCCAAAACGGCCTTTGGCAAAGCGGCTCGGACACCACGCTCTGTGCGCACGGCGAGTCAGTGGATAAACGTCATCGACGCGGACGTTGAGCGCAACCGCCAGATCAAGCTCGCCGAAGAAGCCGCTCGCAAGAAACGCCGGGAACTCGACGCCAAGAAAGCCAAAGCTCTTCGCGTTTAGAGCGGCAAACCAGCAACAATACCGCGCATTGCATTGTGTAATGGGGCGTTGACCGGAAACGGTCAGCGCCCTTAAAATTGCGCGTCGATATTTACGGGATACACAAATGCCAAAGATCACTTATGTCGCCACCGATGGGATCCGTCATGAAGTCGAGGTAGAGAACGGCTATTCGGTTATGGAAGGCGCCATAAACAATGATATAGACGGCATTGTGGCCGAATGTGGCGGGGCCTGTGCCTGCGCAACCTGCCACAGCTATATCGACGAGGCCTGGCTAGAAAAAATGCCGGAAATGGATGACATGGAAGACAGCATGCTCGATGCCGCATTCGAGCGTAAGCCGAACAGTCGACTGACCTGCCAGATCGAGGTGTCAGATAATCTGGACGGGCTAATTGTTCACGTTGCGGAAAACGACTACTAGCGCAGACCGGTCTCGGCCCGCCCAATCACCATGCGTTGAATCTCGCTGGTTCCTTCATAGATCTCGGTGATTTTCGCGTCGCGGAAATACCTTTCGAGCGGCAGTTCCTTGCTGTATCCCATGCCACCGTGAATCTGCAGTGCCTGGTGGGTCACGAACATTGCAGTTTCGGAAGCGTAGAGCTTGGCGATGCTCGAATTCAGCGTATTTCGCGCGCCGGTCTTCTTTGCGTGCTGCTTTGACCACGCCGCGCGCAATACCAACAGTTGTGACGCGTCGATGCGCATTTTCATATCGGCGATCTTCTCCTGAATCGCCTGGAAACTGCCTATTGCCGCGCCGAAGGCCTTGCGCTCCCTAGAATACTCGACGGCTGCAGCGTAAGCGGCTTGAGCAATTCCGATGGCTTGTGCCGCAACGCCAACGCGTCCGGCATCGAGCACGGTTAGTGCGATTTTGAAGCCTTTTCCTTCGTCGCCGATACGATTCTCAACCGGGCACACATAGTCTTCGAATTCTATTTCGCAGGTTGCCGAAGCACGGATACCCAGTTTCGGCTCCGTCTTGCCGACGCGGAATCCCGGTTTGTCGGTATCGATCACAAAAGCGCTTATACCCACGGATTCGCCGCCGCTATCGAGTGTCTGCGTGAACACGATCATGTATTTTGCGACCGGTCCCGACGTGATCCAGGCTTTCTTGCCGTTGAGCGTGTAAGTCGAACCGTCTGCAGAGCGCTCCGCCCGCGTGCGCATTGTCGCCGCATCAGATCCCGACTGTGGTTCGGTGAGAGCGTAAGCAGCGTTGACCTCACCTGACGCTACCGGACGAAGGAATTCTTGTTTTTGTTCTTCGGTACCGAACTCGAGCAATGGCACGCCAAACAGCGAGTTGTTTACCGATACGATCGTGCCATGTGCGGCATCTGCCGCAGAAATCTCTTCCATAACAAGCACGTAGCTAATCGAATCCAGGCCCGATCCGCCGTATTCCTCGGGTACCTCGATGCCCATGAATCCCAGTTCGCCGGCCTGCCGAATGGTCTCGACCGGGAACTCGCCGCTAGCATCGAATTCTGCGGCGATAGGGACAATCTCATTCTGGGCGAATTCGCGAGCGGCGTCCTGTATGAGCTGCTGCTCCTCGGTTAATGCAAAGTCCATAGTGTTTCTCTTCCTGCTAGAATCGATCGAAGGCGGGCAAAAATCATTGCCGATTATGCCCGCAATCTCAATACCTCAACAGGAGTAATTATTGATGACCATCTCAGTTGGCCAGAAGATGCCAGCCGGCGCCTTCGGCGTCATGACCGACAAAGGCCCCGGCGCCATTTCCAGCGATGACCTGTTCGCCGGGAAAAAAGTAGTACTCGTTTCCGTTCCGGGTGCTTTCACGCCGACATGCTCGATGAATCATCTCCCGGGATTCGTGGATGAAGCGGCCAAGCTGCAGGCCAAGGGTGTCGACACGATTGCCTGTATGGCGGTCAACGACGTCTTCGTCATGGATGCCTGGGGGAAGGATCGCGGTGTCGGCGACAACGTCATGATGCTTGCCGACGGCAACGGCGAATACAGCAGGGCGTTGGGGCTTGAGATGGACGCTACCGGCTTTGGAATGGGCATGCGTGGCCAGCGGTTCGCAATCGTCGTCGACGATGGCGTCGCCACTCATGTCGCCGTTGAAGCGCCGGGGCAGTTCGAGGTCAGCAAGGCGGAGGCTATCCTCGCTGCCCTTTAGGCGCCGGGAACAACGGGTGCTTAGCTTAGTGCATCCGTCAGTTCCGGCACGATGCTGAACAAGTCGCCGACGAGTCCGATGTCCGATACCTCGAAAATCGGGGCTTCCTCGTCTTTGTTGATCGCGACGATAGTGCCCGCATCCTTGATGCCCGTTATGTGCTGAATCGCGCCGGAGATTCCGATCGCGATATACAGGTCCGGCGCGATGATCTGACCCGTTTGCCCAACCTGGGTTTCCGGTGGCACATAACCGGCGTCGACGGCGGCGCGCGATGAACCGATAGCCGCGCCGAGTTTGTCGGCGAGCTTGTAGATCAGCTCGAAATTCTCTTCACTTCCTAACGCTCGACCACCAGAGACCACTTTGGCCGCGGCCTGCAGGTCGGGACGATCCGACTGGCCGGTCTGCACTTCGACAAAGCGGGTGTGTGTCGGCAGCTCGACGTCGACGGCTGCGCTTTCGATCGGGGCGGAGTTGCCGCCCTCGGCAGCCTGGTACGAGGCGGTTCGAACTGTTGCCACGATCACGCTGTCTGCGGGTGCCTCGACCGTGAGAATCGCGTTGCCGGCGTATATCGGCCGCTTGAAGCGATGTGTCCCCTCGACACTCATGATATCGCTGATCTGGTTGACCCCGAGCAAAGCAGCGGCCCGCGGCATGACGTCTTTCCCGAAGGCCGTCGACGGTCCGAATACGTGGCTGTAGGAAGACGCCAACGCGGCTATTTGCGGCGCAAGGAGCGCCGCAACAGCAGGATCATTCTCTTCGCGTTCTACGGTAAGAACGCGCCCGACGCCGCTGATTTTTGCCGCTTCAGCGGCAACGGCGGAAGCGGAGGCCGCAAAGACAGCAACATCGATCTCTGCGCCGTCAATTTGTTTCGCACATGAAACGGTCTTGGCCGTACTCGGATTCAGTGTTGCACCATTGTGCTCCGCAATTACCAGTACTTTCGACATCACACGAGTCCTTTGTCTTTAAGTGCCGCCACCAGGCCGGCCACATCTTCCACCATGATGCCGCGCTGCCGGCCTTCAGGGGGCTCGAATTTCAATTCATTTGTGCGCGGCGCGGATTCCACGCCAAGTTCGGCAAACGCGATTTGATCGAGTGGCTTTTTCTTGGCTTTCATGATGTCGGGCAACTTGACGTAGCGAGGTTCGTTTAGTCGCAGATCCACGGTAACGACGGCCGGTAGGTCGATCTCAATCGTCTCGAGCCCGATGTCCACCTCGCGCGTCACGCGCGCCGTGTTGCCGTCCAAGGTCACTTCGGAAGCAAACGTCGCCTGCGGGCGTCCCCAGATAGCCGCCAGCATCTGGCCGGTCTGGCTGTTGTCATCGTCGATCGCTTGTTTGCCGAGGATGACGAGGTCCACGTTTTCGCGTTCAATGATTGCTTTGAAAATCCGCGCCGCGGTCAGGGGATCGGCCGATGTGTCGGTTTCAACCAGGATCGCGCGATCTGCGCCCATGGCCAGACCCGTCCGCAGCTGTTGCTGTGAATCGGCGGTTCCGATGGAAAGAACGATAACCTCGGACGCTTCACCTCGTTCCTTGATGCGCAAGGCTTCTTCAAGCGCGATTTCATCGAACGGATTGATGCTCATCTTTACGCCATCCGTTTCGACACCGCTGCCGTCACTCTTGACCTGAACCCTGACGTTGTAGTCAACAACACGTTTCAAGCCGACCAAAATCTTTTCCACTTATCTGACTCCCTGGTTTGCCCGCAGATCGACCGCAGGCTTCTCTTGCGGCACGCTATTGTCTACGACGGACTCGCCGTGTACAAGATCAAAAGCGCCCAACACCGGAGGTAAGGATGGGACACGGCAGCAACCTGATTGATGCAAATGAGTTGCAATCGCAGATCGACGATTCGGATTTACGAATTATCGATTGTCGATTTGACCTCGCCGATCCCAGTTCCGGTCGGCGGGCATATCTGCAGGGGCACATTCCCGGAGCTGTGTTCGCTGACCTCGATCGGGACCTGGCGGCGCCGGTCAGCCCGGATAGTGGCCGCCATCCGCTGCCGGATATGAATACGTTTGCGGCCACGCTTGGCCGACTGGGAATCAGTAACGCGTCAAACGTGGTTGTCTACGACGCCGGCAACGGCGCCCTGGCCTCACGTGCCTGGTGGCTGCTGCGCTGGCTCGGTCATGAGCGCGTTCGGCTGCTGGATGGAGGATTTGCTCACTGGATTGTATCCGCCGGACCTGTGACCAGCGGGTCCGAACAGGTTACGGAAGCGCAATTCCGGCCCGAACCGCGTGCGGATATTGTCTTGACGACAGCGGAACTCGAAAGCGACATCGACGCCATCGCCGGCATGCGACTGTATGACGCTCGCGATGCCGCTCGTTTTCGCGGGGAGGACGAGCCGATTGACCCTGTCGCAGGGCATATTCCGGGCTCATTAAACCTGCCGTTTCCTGTGAGCTTGGATGAGGACGGCCGCTGGAAATCGACAAAGGCCCTCGAAGCCGTATGGCTGTCTGTCCTTGGCGAGGACAGGCAGGCACCCTGGGCCGTCATGTGTGGTTCCGGCGTGACCGCCTGTCATTTGGCCATTTCTGCCATGGAAGCCGGCTACAGGGAGCCACGACTGTATGTGGGCTCCTGGAGCGAGTGGATTCGGGATCCGCAGCGTCCGATTGGCCTCGGGGATGGCTTGAATCGCGACCCCGGCGCTGCGGATTTGGCGTAAACTAAACGTAGATTCGCGGTCTAATTCCGATGTAATTGGTCCGATTGGCCAACGTTGGAGGTGGCTATGCTGACAAAATCGGAAAAGACTAAAACCTATATTAAACAGATATTTATAATATTTTCTTTAAGTGTTTTAGTAGCTTGTGCCGGCACAAATGGCGATGGGGGCAGGTCGGTTTCCCGTGGCTCGGATTGCATCTACGAGCCAAGTATCCGAGGATACAAAGTCCTTGATGAGTCGAATCTGATTGTGTCGACCTCGGGACGCCGCAAGTACCATGTCACGTTGCAACGAAGGGCTTTCGGCCTCCAGTCCAGCTGGGGAATCGCCTTCAGATCGCAGACAAATACTATTTGCTCAGCGTTCAGTGAAGTCTTGTTTGAAGGCCATTTCGACGGCGAAGCAATCAGGATCGCGAGCATCAGGCGAGTGAGCCCGGAAGAGGAGGAAGATCTCCTGATCCGGTACGGCAAGAAAAAGCCGGAATTCGAACACACACCGGCGGTACCCGAGGATCTGAAGGGTGCCGAGGTAGAAGAGCTGGACCCGGACGCTGACGAGGAATAGTCGGGCGACCGGGTCACGCAATCCGCAATCTCCGTCACGCAATCCGCAATCTCCGTGCGGACCCGCCCGGCCAACCGCAAGGTTGGCCGGGTTTTTTTGACGCTTGCAGAAGGGAAGATTTCGCAGTCCATGACAGCACCACTCTCGAACATCCGGGTTCTCGACATGAGCCGCATACTCGCCGGCCCGTGGGCAGGCCAGTTGCTCGGTGACTACGGAGCCGATGTTGTCAAGATAGAGCGGCCAGGCGTCGGTGATGACACCCGACAGTGGGGGCCGCCATGGCTGGACGGTGTGGCCGGGGGTGAATCGGCTTATTTTCTGTCTGCAAATCGGAACAAACGCTCGGTCACTGTCGATATCAGTGATGCCCGGGGGCAGGCGGTCGTACGCGACCTCGCCGGTACCGCCGATGTGCTACTCGAAAACTACAAGGTCGGTACGCTGAAACGATACGGCCTGGGCCCGGTCGAACTCTGCGCGCTTAACCCGCGACTCATTTACTGTTCGATCTCCGCTTTCGGCCAAAGCGGCTCACGCGCCGCGGAACCGGGTTATGACGCCATGATCCAGGCATCTGCGGGCCTGATGAGTATCACGGGCCCGGCCGGCGACGATGCGGATGGACCGCAAAAAGTGGGCGTTGCCATTGCCGATATCATGGCCGGCATGTATGCAACGACCGCGGTACTGGCGGCGCTGAACGCACGCGCAGTGACCGGGCAGGGACAGCACATCGATGTGCCTCTCTACGACAGCCAGGTCGCCTGGCTGGCGAATCAGAACATGAACTACCTGGTTGGCGGGGAAGTCCCGCAGCGACTGGGGACCGCGCATCCGAATCTCGTACCGTACCAGGCGTTTGCGACGCGCGATGGCAACCTGATGCTGGCCGTCGGTAACGACCGGCAGTTTGCCGAATTTGCGGGTTGTATTGACCTGCCCGGACTCGCGACGGATGTGAGATTCCGACGGAATAGTGATCGCATTGCGAATCGCGCCGAACTCGTCAGCCTACTCGAACCCGTGCTTGGAACGCAGACCACCGCGCATTGGCTGAAAGCGCTGGGGGACAGGGGCGTGCCGGCGGGACCTATCAATTCGATCGACAAGGTTCTCACCGATTCTTATGCCGAAGAACACGGACTCGTACGCCAACTTGCAAACTCCCTCGGACAGGAAGTGCCAACTGTTGCCAACCCGGTCGACTTTTCGGAAACGCCCGTTAGCTATCAGAAGTCACCGCCATTATTGGGCGAGCATACGGATGAGGTTTTGCGGGAGTGGTTGGGTTACTCTCACGAATTGATCGCCGAGCTTCGAGAATATTCGGCAATATAGTATTCACTGGCCAGATTGATAGCACTTATGGAACAGCAAATCCTCACGAGCGAGACTCTGAAACACGTACGTTACGAGATACGGGGCCAGCTCGCGAATCGCGCGCTTGAATTGGAAAAACGCGGTTACGAAATAATCTCTCTTGGTAATCCGGGGCTGTTCGGTTTTCGTACTCCCGAAACCATGCGTCTCGCAATGATCGAAAACCTTGGTCAGGCCGAGCCTTATTGTCATCAAAAAGGTATTTTTCCGGCGCGCGAAGCCGTTGTCATGCAACAACAGAATCGCGGTATCAGCGGTGTCACTGCAGATGAAGTGTTCATCGGCAACGGCGTTAGTGAACTCATTGATCTGTCCTTGCGTGCTTTGCTTAATCCGGGCGACGAAGTACTGGTACCCAGCCCGGATTACCCGCTATGGAGTGCGGCAGTGGCTCTCAATGGCGGCGTGGTTCGCCATTACGCCTGCGGCCCGGATAAGGGGTTTCGTCCGGACGTTGCCGATATCGAAAGCCTCGTAAATGCCAGGACCAAAGCAATTGTCGTCATAAATCCGAATAACCCAAGCGGCGCTGTCTACGACGAAAAGACCCTCAAGGAAATAGTCGAGTTGGCGGAACGGCACAAGCTTGTTGTGATGGCCGATGAAATCTATGACCAGATGGTCTATGACGACGCGGAGTTCATCCCGATGGCAACCCTGGCGAACGACTCCGTTTGCCTGACGTTTTCAGGGCTGTCGAAAGTCTACCGGGCCTGCGGTTACCGTGTCGGTTGGTGTGTTTTTAGCGGAGAACTCGATCGCGCAGAAGAATATATTCACAGCATGGAGTTACTGTCGGCGCTGCGTCTGTGCAGCAATGTTCCGGGACAGTGGGCCGTGCAAACAGCGCTCGGCGGCTTCCAGAGCATCCGCGAGCTGGTTGCGCCGGGCGGCCGCTTGTATCAGTCGAGGCAGGCTGTGATCGACCGTGTCGAGAAAAGCCAGTTCCTTAGTGCGGAGCGACCCATGGGCGCCATGTATGCCTTCATTCGGCTCGACCCCCGTTTTGGCGGTCGTTTTGATGACCTGGCCTTTGCGCTCGAATTGCTGGAAAGCCATCACGTACTCGTTGCGCCGGGAAGCAGTTTCAATACGCCGTACAACGACCACTTCCGCATTACCACACTGCCCGACACCGAGACGATCAATATCGTTTTCGATCGCATCGAGACGTGCCTGGCGCAACACGCCTGACCGATGTATGAGTGGCTAACGGATGCGCTGCACGGTCCCTCAACCGTAATAACGGCGAATCGCCGACTCGCAAGAGTTTTGCGAGCGGAGTACGCAGACCAGCAAGTCTCGGCCGGACAGGTTGCCTGGCAAAGCCCTGCGATTCACTCCTGGCAGGACTGGCTCGATAAGCAATTGCTCGAGGCATCGGATCAGGCGTCTCTGCCCACGAGGATCAACGAACACCAGAGTCAGCTCCTCTGGGAAAGGTGTCTGCGCAAGGAAGTCGGCGCATCGATTACGGGGCTCGCAGCGCTGGTCCGGCTTTCCCGCGACACCTGGCAGCGCCTGTCCGACTGGCGTGTAAGCATCCGTGAGGTCGCACGATCCGTGGCGAGCAGCGATCAGCGCCTGTTTGCCGCCGCGGCCGGTCGCTATCTAGGCATTCTGCAGCGCGAGCATTGGGTGGACGATGCCGGGCTCGGTGCGCTGATCGACGAGTTGATCCGCGCGGGTCGCTCAACAAGCCATGGCCGGGTTACGTTTGTGGGCTTCGATCGGGAACGACCGCTCGTCAGCTCGATAATGACGGCGCTTGCCGATAACGGCTGTGACGTGGGGTCGGCGCCGGTGCGCGAAATTGCCGATTCAATTGCCCTGCAATGCTTCGACAACCCGGATGCAGAAATGCGCGGGGCCGGGGCATGGGCGCGTCAGCAACTCGAAATTGATCCTGAGCGAACGATCGCTATTGTCGCCGGCAATCTTGAACAACAGGCCGAACATAAGAGGCACCTGGTTCGGGAAGGGCTTGTGCCGGGATGGCAGTACGCGCCCGGTGTGGTCGCACAGGCTGTCAATGTCTCGTATGGGCGCAAGCTGGTCGATTATCCCGCCGTGTCGATCGCATTGTTGTTGTTGCGGTGGCTCGTGCGTGATCTTCCCGCAGGTGACATTGGTCAATTGCTTCGCACACCGCTCATCTGTTCGACATCGACCACGGGGCGCAGCGTTCTTGAATTGCGACTCCGGCAAATGCCGGATCGAAACTGGTCGCCGGCGATGTTATCGGCGGCGCTGCGCGGCCGGGACGATAATGCGGATGTGGCAGACTGGCTGCGCCTCGTGGCATCGGTAACGAAACGCCGAAGAGAGTTACCGAAAAGCGGGTCGCCCGCAGACTGGGCGTTATATGTCGATGAGATGCTGAAAGCGTGCCAATGGCCGGGCGAAGAGACCTTGTCGAGCTCTGACTTTCAGCTTGTCAATCGCTGGCGCGACTTGCTCAATGATCTCGCGAGGCTGGATCTTGTCAGTCCGGCGATGAGTTACGAAACGGCAATTCGGCGTCTTGAATTGATGGCCGCCGGGACGGTCTTTCAACCGGAGTCGGAGGGCAGGGCCGTGCAGCTCATCGGCCCGCTTGAGGCATCGGGTGCAGAGTTCGATGCCATCTGGATTAGCGGCCTTAGCGCCGCGCACTGGCCGCCGCCCGGTAATCCGTCGCCACTGGTCTCGCGCAGCCTGCAGCGACAAAAGGGTATGCCGGATGCGGAGCCCTCTGACACGCTCTCTTATGCCCAGCGATTGCTACTGCGCCTTGGGAGTGCGGCCGAAGTCGTGGTCTGCAGCTATGCGCTGACCGAGGACGATGCAGAGCAGTCTGCCAGCGGCCTTCTGCTGGCACTGGGGCCAGGAAACATGCCGGCACATCAAGATCCCGGCTGGCACGCCGCAGCGCTATCAAAGGTCGGAGACACGATTGTCGTTGGCGAGTCTGTTCCGAAGATCGCTTCCGGAGAGCGTGTTTCTGGCGGTGCCGGAACGATTGCGCGGCAAATGGCAGACCCGATCACGGCATTCATCGTTGGCCGCCTCGGCGTCAGAAGTCTTCAAATCCAGTCCGTCGGACTGCCGGCTTCCTTGCGTGGCAATATCATTCACGACTCGCTGCACCAGCTATATATCGACACGCCGTCGCGCGACGAAATTTGTGCCTGGTCGGAGGACGACACGCGTGCACGGATTGCGACTGCACTCGATGCCGCGTTCGCGCGGCACGAACGCAACACCGATATTGTAGGCATGGAGTTGTTCAAGCTGGAGCGTGGCCGTGTCGGGGAGCTCTTGCGCCATTTCGTGGCCGTCGATCTCGCGCGGGAAGAATTCTCGATCGCAGCGGTAGAGCGTGAAGTTGCGTTTGCCGAGGCCGACGTGCGCCTGCAGCTTCGCGTTGATCGGATCGATCGATTGCCTGACGACAGCGTGGCAATCCTCGACTATAAAACAGGCGCAAAGAAGAAATTCCTGCAGAGCGACGGGCAACCCAGAGAAATACAGTTGATCGCTTACGCCTGCGCACTTGACGATCCCGTCTCTGCAGTAGTCCTGGTCAATATCGACAGTCGTGAGGTGAGCTTCGACGGCGCCGGTCGGGGCTATACCGATGACGCGAGCTGGAATGACTCACTTGCCGACTGGAAGAACCATGTGACGGCCGCCTGCAAGGAAATGAGCCTCGGCGACGTGCGTATCAACCGTTTGCAGGGTGTCAGGGACGCCCGTTATTTCAATTTGCTCAGCCGCTACACGGAGTTGCGTCGCGATGGGTGAGCTTCATCTTCTCGAGGATGACCTGCAGGCGCGAAATGATGCGCTGGATGTAACGCGATCATTCATCGTGCAGGCGCCCGCGGGATCGGGAAAGACCGAGCTCCTGATTCAGCGTTACCTGAAACTGCTTTCGGTCGTTGATAATCCCGAGGAAGTGCTCGCCATCACGTTCACTCGTAAAGCCGCAGCAGAAATGCAGTTTCGCGTGCTGGCTGCGCTGCAAGTTGCGCAGCGCGGCGAAGAACCGGCAGAGGAACATCAAAAGCTGACCAAAACGCTGGCGACGGCAGCCTTGCAGCGCGATCGCGAGCATGGGTGGCAGTTGCTCGCGAACCCGCGACGTATGCGGATTCAGACACTGGATTCGCTGAATGCACTGATCGCTCGATTGCGACCCATCAGCTCACCTGAAGGTGCGGGCGGCGCGCGGGTCGTTACCGATGCCGAACTCAGTTCCTTGTATCGTGCCGCGGGGCTGGCGACGCTGGACTGGCTCGCGGAAAGCGGGCCGATGAACTCGGCAACGCGCGAAGTCCTGGTGCACGTCGACAACAATACCCAGGTTTATGTTGCATACCTTGTGCAGATGCTGCGTACGAGGGACCAGTGGCTGCCGTTTATTGGCAGTGGGCTGCTCACGGTCGAAGAGGCCGATACGCTCCGGCAACGATTCGAACGAAACCTCGAAACCTGCGTGATGGAGCATCTGCAGCGTACCGCATCTGCATTCCCAACTGCCGTCGGCACTGCGCTCTCGGAGCTACAGGAGTATGCCGCGGCTAACTTGGGCGGCGGCGGCTCAATTCGGGATCCGATCTGTGCGCTGCAAGGGCTGAAAGGACCACCAGCAGCGCACTGGGACAAGATGCCAGAGTGGCAGGGCCTCGCAGAGCTGTTGCTGACGAAGACAGGCCAGTTTCGGAAAAGAGTGAACAAGCTACAGGGTTTTCCAACCGGCGACGCCGGAGAAAAGGCGGCGATGCATGCCGTGCTAAAAGAACTGGCCGAGCAGGAAGAATTCGCGGAGCTGCTTGACGGGGTCCGCGCGTTGCCACCCGTGCAGTACAGCGATGAACAGTGGAACGTATTACTCGCGCTGTTCCGATTGTTGCCGCTGGCAGTTACCGAACTCAAGCGTCTGTTTGCAGAGTTAAGCGTTGCCGATCACACCGAGATCGCTTTGACAGCGGGTGCGGCACTTGGCACTGCCGAGAATCCGGGCGACGTTGCGCTGCTGCTCGACTACCAGGTGCGTCACCTACTTGTCGACGAAATGCAGGATACCTCGAGTGCGCAATATCGGATGCTCGAGGCCCTGACGGGCGGCTGGGAGGAGGGCGATGGCCGTACTCTGTATTGCGTCGGTGATCCGATGCAGTCTATTTACCGGTTCCGTAATGCCGAGGTCGGCCAGTTTCTGCTAGCGAAAGAGTACGGCATCGGAGATGTGACGCTCACATCGCTGCTGTTGCGAAAAAATTTCCGCTCCGGAGAATTCCTGGTCGACTGGTTCAACACGGTGTTCCCGGAAATCCTCGCGCCGCAGGACAACCCGTCAAGCGGAGCGGTGTCGTATTCCGAAGCAGCAAGCGTTCCGCATTTAGCGGGAGTTGGCCGTTGTTACGTCCACCCGGTATTCGGCGGCAGCGTCGAGCAGGAAGCGAACCTGGGTTGCAAAGTGATTGCCGAGACGCTGAATCGGCACCCGGACGATGAAGTTGCTGTGCTCGTTCGTGGGCGCACGCAGCTTCCGAACCTGCTGGCCGAACTTCGAAAAGCGGGTATCAGCTATCGCGCAATAGAAATCGATCGTCTCACCGACTTGCCCGAGGTCATCGAAGTGCTTGCGCTGACACGTGCCGCAGTGCATCAAGGTGATCGGCTTGCCTGGCTCGCGCTCCTGAGGGCGCCGTGGGTTGGACTCGACTGGAGCGACCTGCATGCGCTGGTTCTCAATGACGGTGAAAGCACCGTGTGGCAGCTTTTGCAGGACGAGGAACGGCTGGCGTCGCTATCCGATAGCGGCAGACAAGCCATAGAAAATGCGCGTGGCGTGCTGGCTACATTGGTCGCACCGCGGCGCCTGCAAGGACTCAGGGAACTCGTTGAGGTTGCCTGGATGACATTGGGCGGACCGGCAATTCTTGACGATGAGTACGCGGTAAGCAACGTCTACCGCTATCTTGAGGTACTCGAAAAGCACGAACGCTGCGGTTCTCTTACGGACGTAGCGGAGCTCGAGTCAATGCTGGATCTTGAACGGGTGTCGAGTGACGTCAACGCGCGGCTGCAGGTCATGACAATGCACCGGGCGAAGGGCCTCGAGTTCGAACATGTGCTGTTGTATGGACTGGGGCGTTTACCGGGCAGCGGCGATCGCCGGGTACTTTCCTGGTTCGATGTACCCGGCGAGCACGGCGATGAACGAAAAGTGATTAGCCCGGTTGGCCCTCGTAGCGAACTCAGTACGGACCCGGTGCACCGCTTCATCGAGTTGAGTGAGGCAAGGAAAGATCGATACGAGCAAGGTCGTTTGCTATACGTGGCTTGCACCCGCGCACGCAAATCACTGCACCTGATCGGGCATACAACGGTCACGCCCGATGGTTCCGCTTTCAAACCGCCGGCAAGGAGAAGTCTGCTGCATCTCTTGTGGCCTGCATTGGAGCCACAATTTGCGAACGCATTTGGCGACTACGTTCCTGACGACCCCGATGACGACGGGGAGGTGTGGATGATGCCGGTATTGCGTCGATTCGAAGCGCCCTGGACGTTGCCGCCGGTTGCGTCGCTCCCGGGAGCACCGCCCGTCTCCGATGTAAGCGCAGAAGAAGAAGTCGAGTTCTACTGGGTTGGAACGGAAGCGCGCATCGCCGGCACGATCGTGCATCGTTGGCTGCATGTGTTCGCCGAGAACCGCGCGTCGCCGGATCCGCGGCGGCTGGCCGACTACAGGCCAGTGACGCGACGATGGCTGAAGGAGATGGGCGTTGGCGAGCTCATGATCGAAGGCATTATCGAACGGGTTGAAGTCGCGCTGAAAAGCACACTGACTGATGCAAAAGGAAACTGGGTCGTCAGCGGCGACGGGCATGCTGAAATGGCATTAACCGGCGTGTACGAGGGTAAGATCGAGTCCGTCGTTCTCGACCGCGTGCGGGTTGACAGCGACGGCGCGCATTGGATTATCGATTATAAAAGCAGCTCGCATGAAGGCGGCAACCTGGCTGGGTTTCTTCGGGCAGAAACGGATCGCTACCGACCGCAGCTGAAAAAATACGCCGCGATTTACGCCGCCTATGCGGGCACTGACGTACGCTGCGCCCTGTATTTTCCGCTGTTGCAGACTTTCCTCGAGGTCGAGGTATAGCGGCAGTACCTCGGTCTAGAGGCGTCCCTCGATGCGCAACTCGCGCTGGCCACGTTCGTTGGCGGGCCCGAGGTATTGCATCTGCTTCCGCAGACTTGCGGGCGTTTCGGGTGATGCAAGCACCTGGGCAAGAAACTGGTAGCTGCGATCGTCTTTGATCTGCAGGCTGCCGGCCAGCTCCAAAATACCATCCGTGTCTTCAACACTGGCTGCAACGCCGTTGTCCTGCGTAAAAAATTCCGCGCGGTATCCACCAATGGATTCGCGGCTGAGCGATGGCACCAGCAGCTTGTTCACTTGCACCGTTCCGCTGGCCGCAACTGGCAGGCCGTCACGGATCTGAATGCGATCGAACTGCAGGCTGGCATCCCCGCGCAGACCCCTGATTCTAAGTGCCTGCGCGAGCGCAGGCAGCGCCAGCGATGCGGTCAGGTCGGATACGGTCAATTTGCCGCCGATGCCGATCCCGACATTGCCCTCGGCGAAACCGGAAATCGGGGCGCCTTTCATGCGGTAAAGCAATTTGCCCGAGAACAAGTGCAGGGGTTTTATCCGCCAGCTAACGTCACTCAGGTAAATACCGTCCATAGCAACGGCATCCGCTTTGCCGGCCCATACGGTTCCGTGAATACCGCTGACGGCGAGCCCGGCTGGGGCTGCCCACTGGTAGGCGATACGCGCAGGAAACGAAACAAGCAGGGCGAGGACAACCGTTATTGCTGCGACGAGCAGCAGGCCGCGTCTGGTGTGAATCAAAGAGCACGCTCCAGTGTCAGCGTCGCGTTGACGCGACCCGGTGCGGGCTGGGACCCCGTGGACAGACTGCCGGCCTGGACGTGCATGGCATGCTGGTCGCTGAGATCCCCGAGCCACAGAATGAGATCATCGAACGCCACGTTTTCGAACTCAACCCGAATGCCGTTGCTACTCGTGGGTTGGCTGCGCCGACGATATTGCTCGAGTCCGCGGCTGCGAAGCGTCTGGTCAACAACGATAATCGGGGCTTGCCGACCGGCAGTTGCAGTGGACCCGGCGGGTTGATTGCCGCTCTGTGCCAGTCCCTTGAGGGGACGCAATTCCGCCAGCGATCGCTGCCAGTCATCGACGCTCGTGACCATGGAATTGTGGTTCTTATCGAGGGGCGCCCAGACGAAACCGTAGATGAGGGCAACCACAACGATCAATGCGCCCAGTGCAACGAACAATTTCTCACGCGATTCCAGCGATTCGAACCAGTCCCTCATGATCCTGCCTCGCGTATCTGCAGGCGGCTGCTGATTTGGTCGGCAACCTGGTCGGTCGACTGAATCGAGGCCTGAAACTGCCCGGAGGCACTGACTGATTTCTGTATCTTGTCGAGCGTTGCGACATCCGGCGACGTAATGCGGACATCGATCACGCCGGCCCGGTAACTGATCGTCTCGATGCGCGCATTCGAATTCTGCGCCATCGCGTCACTGAGCTGCCGCAAGGAAGGCAGGAATACCTGCGGCCCTGTCGCGGCGCCCAGTCCCTGTTTGATGGATCGCACTGCGTTGATCGGGTCCAACACCTCGCGCGTATCGCCGGGCCGAATCTGCCGGTATTCGTCCATGAACTGCGCCTGCAGCACGGCTGCCTCCTGCGTCAGTCGGTACAGGTCTACGCCTTTTGCGACTACCCCAACGATCACGAGGCCGAGCAGAAGCGCCGCTGCGTTGCGCCAGGGCCGAAACTGCGTGCGGTAGTCCGTTTTTACGCCGTACCGGCCTTGCAGCAGGTTGACACCGTTACCACTGGCCACGGTTACGGCGAGCCTGGGTAACACGCCATCAGGCACCAGGTTGACGTCGACACTGTGCAGTTCTTGCCGGAGTGCGATCCAGTCGTGCGACAGGCGTTCTTCATCAGCGGCTTCACAATAAGCAACAAGATGGCCTGACGGCTCACCGTCGTCCGGATCTTCGTCGCGGCGGTCCGGCAACATTCCCGCTGCGACCAGCGTGTCGCTGGGTCGCACACCCTGCATGACAAACTCCGTCTCTGCGCCATCGTTGAACATGATGCAGTCGCCGTCGACCAGGACACTCATTGTCCCCGGAATACGCGCCAGTCCGTAATTTTCCGGAATAATCCGGGCCGCGGAAATGCCCGCGTCATGGAGCGCGTCCAGCCATTCGTCCATTTTGGCGCGCGCCACTACAGCGACCGGCAGCTTGCCGTTCTCACGGCGTACGCCCGACGCGAAATGCAATGTATCGACGTCGTCGGCGAGGTTCTCTTCAAGTGCAAAAGGCAGCGCAGCGCGTAGCCGCGGGCCACTCCGGACGGGGATCTCTACGGTAGTCGTAAGCACCTCTGTAGCCGGCACGAGCACGATAACCGGCCGGCCGCCGACATCCTGGGCCGCCTGAGTCAGGGAGCCCGAGACCGTTTGGCCGCGGCGCGTGCCGCTGTCGTCTGCCACGATCCACTCGACCGCTTGGTCTGAGGTTCGTCCCAGTCGGATGACAAGATACTCTGCCATTCTAAATGGTCCCCAGGCTGCGGCGAATCGGAATTACGTCGGGACTATTCGGGTCCCGGTGTAACACGGTGAACAAAGTAATCCGAACCGTATCAATCTGAACGACGGCCTTCAATTGAAAATAACCGGTTGTTTCCGAGATCCACTGCTGTAGTCCCTGGTCAACGAGCGGCGCGAATACGCCGGCATAGTCGACGAAACCGCCATCCTCGCGCAAAGCAATGAGCCCCTCGGCGTCGGTTTCGCGGATGTTTGGGCCAAGTGATTGCAGAACTGCCAGCGTTGCGGTGTTCACATTGATCGGCGTTCGCTCTGGCAGGGCCGTCACGTGCGGCAGCAGAATCTCAAAGCTCTCGCGGTCCATTCCATCGAGTGCCGCGAGTTCTGTGACGTTGGCCATGCGCTGATTGGCGGTGCGGTAGGCCGGCGTTAATCCTGAATAAAGCGGATCTTCAGCGCCGTCAGGAATGCTCTCGGTCTGATCCGCATCGAGCCAGTCGGCCGTTATCCCGGCGAGCCTTGGGTCGAGGCCCAGGGCGGCCAACAATCGCTCATACTGCTCGAAAGACGGCTGATCGATTTCACCGTTACCATCCAGCAGATTGTTGATATTAAATCGGCCCTGCAGATCTTCGATCTTGCCAAAGATCTCGCCCTGGACCGCTTCGGCATCAATCGGCAGAGCCGGGATTTCCGTGGCCCAGATTTCCCCCAGGTGATCCGAAGTGCTGCCGCTAGCCGTATCGTCCCGCAGGATGCTGCGAACCCAGCCTTCGGAGCCAACGGCGACCTGGATTGCCTGGTCACGGTAGAGCATCACCATCGTGCGCCTGACGTCGAGCGCGTTGTTCCATGACAATCCAGCAGCGACGGATCCCGCCAGGGCCGTGATCAGCAGCGCAGTAATCAGCGCGACGCCACGTCCTCGCATCACGAGCTTCATGGTGATACCTCTACGAG
Source organism: uncultured Woeseiaceae bacterium (assembly GCA_947258485.1). GTDB lineage: Bacteria > Pseudomonadota > Gammaproteobacteria > Steroidobacterales > Woeseiaceae > UBA1847. The sequence continues at coordinate 10,860 of CAMYIS010000081.1, read as the reverse complement.
CCGGTTGATTTCGCCCTCATCAGCCAGCGTCAGGACTATTTCCACGGCGCGCGGCAAGCTCGAGTTCGGTGCACCCTGTGGCGAAAGCGGCGGCCATTGTTCAGTCCATTCATTCGTCGCCTGCAAGAATCGGAATGTCAGGCTTTCAACATCTTCGAGCATGATCGTCGCCAGGGCCGTGTTATTTACGGTTCGGTCGAGCACGTTCCAGTGATAACGAATCAACTCGCCATCTTCGATTCTGTAGGCTGTGCGCTGCATCGTGCTGCGCGGCACACCGGCCGGGTTGGGCCAGCCACCGTGAGTCAATTGCAGAGCGAATTCCGACCCGAAACTCGACTGAAGCGCCGGCGTCGGCGCGTCGCCGAGTTCAACGCGTACCGGGCGAGGCACGGTTTGCAACAACTCAGTACTGAGATAGCTGATCGTTCTTTGTATCGCCTGCAAGCGATCCATGCGCTCGTTCAACATGTCGGCGTTCGACAGCGTTTGACCCAACGACATGTAGGCGAGCATCGCCATCACGCCAAACACCGTGAGCGCGACAAACACCTCAATGAGCGTGAATCCTTTTTGTAGTGCGGACCTCAACCCGTTGCTCCACTTGAACGCAATCCGCGGCCCCAGATTTGATTGGCGCGGCCGACGGGCATGGGTTCACCAATGAAACCGGTCACGGTTCGGATGTTGTATTCGCTTCCCGCGAGCGACACCGAAACATCCAGGCGATAAAACCCTTCGATCCCTGTTTCGGAAATTACAGCGCGCCATGACCATTGGCTATTGGCGTAGTCGACTTCGCCACTGGTTGAACTGACTTCCGGTGTCACATTTGCAAGGCGCAGCTCTGCGATCTTGTTCTGCGCTATCCACCCCGCGTAGGTGCGCTCGCGCATAGTGTTTGCGGCATCGATCATCTGGTTCATGCTGGCCGCGATGGCCGTCAGCGAGAATGCCACGATCGTGAGCGCGACCATGACCTCGACCAGCGTGAATCCCCGTTGCGTCCTGCGAATCATCACGGTTCAGTCTTCCTCATCCAGGAATTCGATCTCGCCGAGTACGTTGCCGCGCATGGCGAGCTGCTGATCACTGGGAGGACGTTTGAGGCGAATTTCGAAAGACGTTGATTCACCGCTCGAGAAGACAAATACATGCGGTGCGTAGGTTTCTGTATTCACCGACAGTCCTGCCTCATCCGGGTCCTCGATAGACTTGGCATCGCGCTCCAGCAGAATACGTTTGTCTTCGACGTAGAGTTCGAGTTCGACGCCCTCGGGCATCTGCCGCATACGAAACAGTTCATCGTCCTGTATTTCGCGCCACCGCGATTCAAACGGATCGAACTCCACGAAGCGGTACGTCGACTCCATCAGTTCCAGTCCGAATTCACGCCCCTGCATAACGGCCTCGTCTTGTGCCAGCTCAATCAGCGTCGCGAGTCGTTTGCGCTCCGTGTCCAGCTCACGGTCATCGCCAATGAGGTTCATGGACATCAATGCGACGCCCGAAATTATCGCGATGATAATCACCACGACGAGAATCTCGATGAGCGTGAATCCGCGATTTAAGGGAGACGTTGACATCAGGGCAGTGGGCCCTTGGCGGCCTGAAATACCTACTCCGGATCCCAGTTGCCGATGTCGGCGTCGAGACCTTCGCCTCCGGGCCTGCCATCACGACCAAGCGTGTAGACATCAATTTCGTTGTTGTTGCCCGGATTCAGGTACTGGTAAGGATTGCCCCATGGGTCTTTAGGCAACCGATCCAGGTAGCAACTTCAGTGCGTTCTCGATGTTCGAAATCTCGGCCTTGGCCTTGGTGATTTGCGCATCGTCAATCCGACCGATGACGTTGGGCGCAACGATAGCAGCGAGAATACCGATAATGATCACGACGACCATGATCTCAATCAGTGTGAAACCCTGTTGCCGCGAAATGCGACGCCGTGCCATGAAATTCTGACTCAATGTTGTTGCTCCGAAGCGGCATCGCCAGGCTGTGGCGGGGGCGCTTGATTGACTCTTAATTAAGGTAAACGTCAGTATATCAAACATGGGGTTAGACAAACTCGATCGAAAACCGGAGGCAGTGCCCGGAGCGGGGCGGTGGCTGCTGCCCGTCCTCGTCCTGCTTGTAGCCATTTTGCTTGCGCTGGGGGGTGAGACGGCGCAGCAGTGGCTGCGGTTCGACCGCGCCGCAATAAGCTCGGGGGAGCCCTGGCGTCTCGTGACCGGTCATTTCGTGCATCTCGGCTGGTCGCATTTTGCGCTGAATGCGGCCGGACTGGTGCTTGTGTGGTACCTGGTCGGCGACGTTTTCGACTGGATTCGGTGGTTTCTGATTGGCGTCTTCACCGTGATCACAATGGACATCGGGCTTTGGCTGTTCGATCCCGGGCTCATGTGGTACGTGGGCCTGTCGGGATTGTTGCACGGCATTCTTGCCGCAGGACTCATGGAAAAGCTCAGGAAACCTGACAAGGAGGCGCTCATCCTGATGGTGCTGCTGCTCGGCAAACTGGCCTGGGAGCAGTTCAGCGGGCCCCTGCCGGGATCCGAGAGCACGGCCGGCGGCACAGTAGTCGTTGATTCACACCTGTTTGGGGCGCTCGGGGGGGTTGTAGCGGCGATTCTGCTCAGGATTAGAGTCCGGCACACGGCATCTATATAATGCGCGACCTCAGGCGCTGCTGCTTTGCGTTGCTGCAGCCTTAACGACCAGCCAAGGGAGACGGTTTTGACAATCGCTATGGTTTTTCCGGGGCAGGGGTCCCAGTCACAGGGGATGCAGGCGGATCTCGCCACGGAGTTTCCGGTCGTGCAGGAAACTTACGCTGAAGCGAGTGAGATTCTCGGCTACGACCTCTGGCAACTGGTTCAGGACGGTCCTGCCGAGCGACTCGGCGAAACCGTCGTAACCCAGCCGGCGATGCTGGCCGCGGGCACGGCCGCCTATCGCGTCTGGCAGGCCGCTGGCGGGTCGCTCCCGACGCAAATGGCCGGGCACAGCCTCGGTGAGTACACGGCGCTGGTGTGCGCCGGTGCTGTCGGCTTTGCGGATGCGATGGGTGTCGTCAAACGCCGCTCGGAGCTCATGCAGGAGGCGGTACCGGTCGGAATCGGTGCGATGGCCGCGGTACTCGGGCTGGATGACGAAACAATCGTCTCCCTGTGTGACGAGGCCTCGACAATCGGTATTGCGGAGCCCGTGAATTTCAATTCGCCCGGCCAGGTAGTTATCGCGGGGCATGCGACGGCGGTTAACCAGGCCGTCGCCTACGCGAAGGAGCATGGCGCCCGGCGGGCAATCGTACTGCCTGTCAGCGTGCCATCACATTCATCGCTGATGCGTGACGCGGGCATATCCCTTGCGGAAACTCTCGACGCAACGGACTTCAAGGCGCCCGAGATTACTGTCATCAGTGCCGCAACTGCCGAACCTTACTCCGATGCTGCCGACATAAAGAACAAGTTGTCTTTGCAGGTATACAGCCCCGTACTTTGGGTGCGGACTGTCCAGGCGATGATCACAGGCGGTGCAACCTCAATCATTGAATGCGGACCGGGCAAAGTCCTGGCGGGCCTGGTCCGCCGAATCGACAAGAACACGCCAGTCGGCTTTATCGACAACAATGACAGCCTGCAAAAAGCATTGCAGGGCTGAGAACATTCCAAAGCGAAGGATAATTCATGAGCCAGCTCTTCAGTACGGACGCCCTTGACGGCGAAGTCGCATTGGTTACCGGTGCATCACGCGGCATCGGCGCAGCCATTGCAGCGTCTCTCGGCGCGGCCGGCGCCACGGTAATCGGGACAGCAACGAGCCAGGGTGGCGCCGACGGGATTTCAAAAGCGCTGGGCGACAAGGGACGCGGCATCGTCCTCAATGTTGCAGATGAGGAGTCAGCACAAGCGGCCCTGAAGGATCTGCAGGCCAACGAGGGGAACCCGACGATCCTTGTCAACAATGCGGGCATCACTCGCGACAACCTGCTCATGCGCATGAAGCAGGAGGAATGGGACGAGGTCCTGGCGACCAATCTGACCGGTTTGTACCGCATGAGCAAGGCTTGCCTGCGGGGAATGATGAAAGCGAAAAAAGGACGCATCATTAGCATCGCGTCGGTAATAGCTGTAATGGGTAATGCCGGACAAGCGAACTACGCCGCAACGAAGTCCGGCATGATCGGCTTTTCGAAATCCCTGGCGCGGGAAATCGGATCCCGCGGGATCACCGTGAACGTCGTTGCGCCGGGCTTTATTGACACAGACATGACCAAAGTCCTGTCGGAGGAGCAGCGCGGTGCGATGCTGGCACAGGTGCCGCTGGGTCGACTGGGAGCGGGCGAAGACATAGCGAATGCTGTGCTGTTCCTGGCATCGGCTGGTGGCGCGTACATCACCGGGGAAACGTTGCACGTCAACGGCGGCATGGTGATGGACTAGGCGTTGCGGTAGCCGCCGCGCACTACGCTCGATCTGGCGTAAATTATCGTTCCGGGCGTGTAGATTGCCGTCAATGATTCACATACAATAGCCACCCACGCCCGGGTAGCACTCTGAAATATCAAGAGCTTACAGCTATTTTGGTCGTGTAAACGGACCAGTCTTAGCGCCGTACCAGTGGCCTTCAAAGGCCATCCAGACGGAGTAATACCGCGGTTTGGGTCCACCGCAAAGGAAATTTGAGTCTTCTTGGGAGAAGCAATCACTATGAGCAGTATTGAAGAACAAGTTAAGGGCATCGTTGCCGAACAACTCGGGGTTAAAGAAGACGAGGTGACGAACGATGCTTCCTTTGTCGATGATCTTGGCGCAGATTCGCTCGACACCGTCGAACTGGTAATGGCCCTCGAAGAAGAATTCGAGACCGAAATCCCCGACGAAGAAGCCGAGAAGATCACCACGGTCCAGCAGGCAATTGACTTCGTAACCGCTCGCCAAAGCGACGGTTAAGTAAGCAGGCGCGGCGTCAGTTGCTGCGCCCGTTCTCTTCAGTTCCGAACGGCATTCCTGCCGTTCAACAACGGACATATCATTGAGCAAACGACGTGTCGTCATAACCGGTATGGGAATCATTTCGCCGGTAGGCAGTCGCCTGGACGACGCATGGAAAAGCGTTTGCGAGGGGGTATCCGGCATTTCGCTGGTCGAAGACTTCGACACGAGCGCTTATCCGACCCGCATCGCTGGCATCGTGAAAGACTTTGTTGTTGACGATTACCTGTCTCCGAAAGATCAGCGCAAGAACGACCCGTTTATTCACTATGGCGTAGCCGCGGCGATGAACGCCATCGATGATGCGGGTCTCGAGATTACCGAGGCAAATGGCCACAAGATCGGTATCGCGATGGGCTCCGGCATCGGCGGCATCAAGTACATCGAAGACAATCACAACAAGATGCTGGAAGGCGGTCCTCGCAAGGTGTCGCCGTTCTTTATCCCGGGTAGCATCATTAACATGACGTCGGGGCAGGTCAGCATCCTGCAGCATATTACCGGTCCCAACATTTCGATCGTAACGGCTTGCGCGACATCGACACACTGCATCGGCCTGGCGGCGCGCAGTATCGAGCATGGCGATGCCGAGGTCATGCTTGCCGGTGGCTCGGAGTTCGCGACCACGCCGCTCGCGATGGGCGGTTTTTGTTCCGCGCGGGCGATGTCGACGCGCAACGACGATCCAACGCGAGCCAGTCGTCCTTTCGATAGCGGACGCGACGGTTTTGTGCTGAGTAACGGCGCCGGGTGTGTCGTGCTTGAAGAGCTCGAGTATGCCAAAGCGCGCGGAGCACAGATCTATGCCGAACTGATTGGTTTTGGCATGAGCGGCGATGCGTATCACATCACGCTGCCGCCGGCCGACGGCGAGGGAGCACGCAAGTGCATGACGGCGGCGTTGCGCGACGCCGGCATCGATCCATCCGACGTCGACTATCTGAATGCGCACGGAACATCTACTCCCGCGGGCGATATCGGTGAGACTGTCGGTATCAAGCGAGCATTCGGCGACGCCGCAAATAGCCTGGCCGTGAGTTCGACGAAGTCAACCACGGGTCACCTGCTCGGCGCGGCCGGAGCGGCAGAAGCAATTTTCTGCGCACTGGCCATCAAGAACCAGGTTGTGCCTCCAACGATTAACCTGGAGAACCAGGATCCGGAATGCGACCTCGACTATGTGCCGAACGAGGCGCGAGACATGAAACTTCGAACCGCTATTTCTAATTCCTTCGGTTTCGGCGGCACAAACGGAAGCCTGGTACTTCGCGCACTTGATTGAATCTTTCAGCGGGATTGCGGGTCCTGGCGATCTGCGGCAACTGCATCGCGAATATCCGTCGCGCTACCCTTTCCTGTTACAAAGCACTACGACCAGTGACGCGCTGGGTCGCTTCGATATCCTGTTTGCATCTCCTGGCGACACCCTCGAGCTAACGCAATCCGGTGACCTGCGCGGCCATGGCGCAGCAGCCGGTGCTTCATTTCTCGACGCTCTTGATCTGTGGTGGTCGACCGAGCGTGTGCCATCCGAGGACAATCATCTGCCGTTTCGCGGCGGCTGGTTTCTCTATCTCGGCTACGAACTTGCCGAACAAATCGAGCCGGGCCTGCAACTGCGGCAAGACCCGGTTCTGCCGGTGGCCTTCGCGGTGCGGTGTCCCGCGGCGCTCATTTTCGACCACGAACTATCCAACTGCTATTTCGTTACCGAATCGCTCGAGTACGCAGACCGCGCGCAGCTGGAAAAAGATGTTGAGGGATTGCGCGAGCCGCCCGGATTGCCCACCAGGATACTCAAATCCGTGCGCGAGGAAGAGCCGCACTTTTTTACCGACGCCGTACTAGAGGCTCAGGACTACATCGCGGCCGGGGATATCTACCAGGCAAACTTGTCGCGGCAATGGTCGGCCGAGATTTCGGCCGAGGTAAGCGGCAGCGACATCTATGCGTCGCTCTGTGAGAGCAACCCGGCGCCGTTTGCCGGCATAGTTAGCTGGCACAACGTAGAGGTCATTTCTTCATCGCCCGAGCGTTTGTTGAGCATAAGGGACGGTATCGCCGCCACGCGACCCATCGCCGGCACACGGCCGCGCTCGGAGAATGAGAGCCATGACAGCACGCTGTCCGCGGAGTTATTTTCGCATCCCAAAGAACTCGCAGAACATGTCATGCTCATCGACCTGGAGCGTAATGACCTTGGGCGGGTTTGTGACGCCGGGTCCGTAGAGGTGGATGAGATGATGGTGCTGGAAAGTTATGCACATGTTCATCATATTGTCTCCAATATAAAAGGACGCTTGCGTGACGACGTAAAGCCGGGGCAGGCTATTGCCGCGGTTTTCCCGGGAGGAACCATCACCGGTTGCCCCAAGGTTCGCTGCATGGAAATTATTGCGGAACTGGAGCAGGGGCCCCGTGGCGCGTATACGGGCTCATTCGGCTACCTCAATCGAGATGGTAGTCTGGACCTCAATATACTGATTCGCACTATGGTCAAACAGGGTAACGAACTCACGATTCGCGCCGGGGCCGGCATTGTCGCCGACTCGGATCCCGAGGCTGAGCTCGAGGAAACCCGTGCCAAAGCAAAGGGCATGTTGAAGGCGCTGGCTCAATGAGTCGATGGTTTCACGATGGCGAGCCGGCCAACGTCGTTTCTATCGACGACCGGGCGTTTCAGTACGGTGATGGGCTGTTCGAGACAATCGCCATCCGCAGCGGTGAGCCACGCCTTTGGAACTACCACGTAGACCGCCTTGTAATGGGCTGCGAGCGGCTACAGATCGCCGTGCCGGATGTTCCGACCTTGAGAAAACAGCTCGACAAGGCGGTAACAGACAGTGGTGAGATTTCTGCCTATTGCGCCGCGAAAATCATTGTCAGCTGCGGCATATCTGCGCGCGGTTATGCGCGCGAGAACCCGACCGCCGCAAAAACCTACATCGGTGTATTCGCGACCATGCCTGTTGCGGCCAAACTTTACCGCGACGGCGTGGAAACACTGGTGTGTGATACAAGGCTGGCGCTGTTCTCGGCTACGGCGGGTCTCAAGACACTCAATCGCCTGGAACAAGTCCTGGCCCGTTCCGAATGCGTTGCCCATTCAGCCTTCGAGGGCCTGACCCTGGACGCCAGTGAGCAGCTCATCTGCGGTACCATGAGTAACGTGTTTATTGTCGCAAACAAATCCATTATTACGCCGTCGCTGCATCGTTGCGGAGTCGAGGGCGTCATGCGGCGACACACGATGGAAACACTCGCCGAAAACGGCATTGCCGTGAACATGCGTGATGTCGGGGAGGCCGAGTTTTATCAGAGCGATGAAGTTTTCCTGACGAACAGCCAGTTCGGCATCCTCCCCGTGCGGCGCTGCGGAGAAAAAGTCTGGCAGCAAAACCCCATTACGAGAGATGTCATGGCGATGATGGCAAAAAAGGGCGTTGCAGAGTGCGCCCTATGAAACGCATCGTCATCAGTCTGTCGATAATCCTCGCGGTCGCCCTGGCATCGTTCGGTATCGGCGCCCTGCAGGTGCATCGATTCATGGTGACCGAGCTTTCAGTGCCGGCGAACGGAGTTGGATTCGAGATTCCCAGCGGGAGTTCCTTCAGCGCCGTTGCCCGGCAGCTGGTCGATAAGGACATCATCGACAGCGACCGGTTGCTTCGCCTGTACGCACGTTGGAGCGGCGCCGCGAGCGCCATACAAGCCGGAGACTACCTTATTGAGCCCGGGGCGACGCCCAAATCCCTGCTGCAGCAATTCATGAGTGGCGCTGTGCGCCTGTATTCCTTCACGATCATCGAAGGATGGAACAACCGAGACCTGCTCGCAGCTTTACACGCGAACGACGCCGTCTCAGCTTCCATGACCGATGAGGACTGGCCCGGACTACTGTCCGAGCTCGGCGCAGACGTTGCACACCCGGAGGGTCTGTTTTTGCCGGAAACCTATCGCTTTCCGCGCGATACGACGGACCGGAAACTGCTCGCGCAAGCGTACGCGTTGATGCAAGCCGTATTGGCCGACGAATGGGCTGCGCGTGATGACTCGGCACCGGCAAAGACGCCCTACGAGGCGTTGATCCTGGCGTCAATTGTCGAGAAAGAGACAGCGCGTGCCGATGAGCGACAGCGCATCGCCGGAGTGTTCGCGCGCCGACTGGAAAAGCGCATGCGACTGCAGACCGACCCAACCGTCATTTATGGCCTCGGCCCGCAATTCAATGGCAACCTGACGCGGCGCGATTTACGAACCGATACGCCCTACAACACGTATACGCGGAGGGGGTTGCCTCCAACACCGATAGCGATGCCGGGGCGGGCAGCCATTCACGCGGCGTTGAATCCGGCGCCCGGCAAAGAGCTTTATTTCGTTGCTACGGGGCTCGCCGACGGCAGCCACAGCTTCTCTGAGACCAAAGCCGAGCATGATGCCGCGGTCGCGGCGTATTTGCGCCGTCTGCGTCAGCGGCCAAAGCAAGGTGGCTAATATGGAGCGCGGCAAGTTCATCACAATAATTGCCGAATTGCTGCTGATCTTCGCCGCGCGCTCGCTCAACGTTAACAACGTGATTATCCCGGCCCTCGATGCGGGCACCTGGGTCATCAGCGACCGTTTTACCGACTCGAGCCGCGCGTACCAGGGCGGCGGACGCGGCATCCCGATGGAAACCATCGACGTGCTGGCAGACTGGGTGCATGGCGACGCGTGGCCGGATTTGACAATCCTGCTCGATGCGCCGGTCGAAATCGGCATGGAGCGCGCCGGCGATCGCAGCGTGCCGGATCGTTTCGAGCAGGAACGCCACGACTTCTTTGAGCGCGTTCGCGAATGCTACCTGCAGCTCGCAAGCAACGAGCCATCTCGCTTCGTTATCATCGACACGACGCGAAGTCTCGATGAGGTCAAAGCGGACATCGCTACCCTTGCCGAGCAACTTCTTTTGGATGTTTCACATTAATTATGATCTATAAAGCATTGTTTTATGGATATTAATTGGCATAAAGAATTCGCGAGAGCCTGGCAGGACCGCATCACGCACAAGCGTCTGCCTCACGCGGTCCTGCTGGCCGGCCCCGTCGGCGTGGGCAAGCGCTCGGCGGCCGTGTGGATTGCGCGTCAGCGGCTTCACGTTCTCCCTGAGTCGGCTTTGCCGTCGCATCCGCCGCAACTTCCCGAACATCCGGATTTGCGCTGGATATCGGTGCCAGAGGACAAGCGGGCCATTGGCATCGAGCAGGTCCGGGAACTTGTCGCCGAACTAAGCCTGACCAGCCATGCCGGCGCTGGCAAAGTTGCCGTGATAGATCCGGCCAATGCCATGACCAACAATGCGGCCAACAGCCTGCTGAAAACCCTGGAGGAGCCGCCTGGTGACGCGCTGCTGATCCTGATCGCAGACCGGGTGGGGCGCCTGCCGGCGACGATATTCAGCCGCTGTCAGCGCATAGAATTCGTGCCACCGGGCCACGCCGACGCACTTGCGTGGCTTAATCGTCTGCGTCCCGACGCAGCGTGGGCGGAAGCCCTCAGGGTTGCCGGTGGTGCGCCGATATCGGCCATCGCGGCCCTCGAGAGCCTCGAAACGAGTGCGACGATGGGACGCGATCTTAATGCGCTTGGCCGTGGAAGGGCATCGCCGGTCGAGGTTGCGGCTCGCTGGGCCAAACTGGACCCGGCCTTCGTTCTCAACTGGCTCGCGCAGCAGGTGAGACTGGCTGCGATCGCCGTTTGTGCGGGGCGCGACAGCGCCGTCGGCGTGGCAATCGACCAATCTGTGCTGCAACGCATGGACAGGCGAAATCTGTTCTGCTATTTAGACATAATCAACCGGCTACGGGGCCAGCCCGGCGGT
>CAMYIS010000080.1:1550-8977 GCA_947258485.1 uncultured Woeseiaceae bacterium | reverse complement strand
GATCTGAACACCGTCAGCATTGATACTGCGATCCAGCAGATCGAGGATCAGGCGCTTGCGCGAGAATGCCTCGAACAAACGCCGCAAGGTGTCAACATCGGAGAGTTCGGCAAAAGCCATCAGGTTCGTCTCGCCAGCAACAACATACTCGTCATCGGGATGCGCGGCACTGTCCATTGCCGAATGTGCAACGGCAATAATGTCATGCATGGCCTGGTTCATTGAGTTTCGTGTACTGTCGAGGTCTTCCAACAGGCGCTCGCGAACCGACTCCAGATCGGTTCCCGCATAGTGTTCATTAATAAAATTCTGGGCCTGTTGCAGTTCCGACGCGCTGTAATCTCGATCGGTATGAAGTATGCGGTTTTGTACCTCGCGATCATTGGTCACGAGGATAACCAGAACACGATGTGCCGAGAGCGGCAGAAATTCGATCTGCCGCAACGTCACTTGCGATGCTTTCGGGACCGATACGACGCCGGCCATCATCGTGAACTCGGATAACAGGCTCGAGACCGCAGTAACGAGTGCTCCCGGATTGTCGGACTCACCTTTAATCTGTCGCTGGATTTTCTTGATATCGTTATCGCCAGGCTGCCTGTAGCGCACCAGCGTGTCGACGAACAAGCGATAGCCCCTCGGCGTCGGAATTCGACCGGCCGATGTGTGCGGTGCCGACACAAGGCCCATATCTTCCAGGTCGGACATCACATTACGAATCGTCGCCGGGCTAAGAGCCAGGCCAGAGTCTTTGGAAAGTGTACGCGAGCCAACAGGCTGCCCGTCGCGGATATAGCGCTGAATGAGCACGCGCAACAGATGCTGCCCGCGGTCGCTCGGTATCGGTTTAGTTGCTTCTGCTGACATTCGCTAGAAACAAGGGAAATCCCCAGCCTGCAACGGCTTGGCGGTCGGTCAAGGGTTTGCCACAATCGCTCCATGAACATGCAATTTCCTAACATCGCGATTCTCGGCCGCCACGAGGATTCCCGCGTTGCCGAACCCATGCAGGTTCTGACAAGGTATTTGACCAAGGCCGGTATCAACGTACTCGCGTCAGAATCGCTGCAGTTGGGGCTTGACGTAACGCGCATGCAAGAAGCCGATCTTTGCGACGCCGCCGACCTGATCATTGCCATTGGCGGCGATGGCACAATGCTTTATGCCAGTCGACTCGCGCGCAGATCAGGCACGCCGATCCTGGGAATCAATCGCGGTCGCCTGGGTTTTCTTGCCGACGTAACGCCGGATGAGATGATCAACAGTGTGGAGCAGGTATTGCAGGGCAACTTCACGCACGATTCGAGAATGCTGTTGGAAGCCTGTTTGCACACTGACTCGGGGAAGGAAAGTACGGCGTTTGCGCTGAACGACGTGGTCTTGCAGCGCCGTGAAACCGGTCGCATGGTAGATTTCTCAACGCGGATCGCAGGGCAATATGTGAATACCCATTCGGGCGACGGACTTATCATAGCGACACCGACCGGATCGACGGCGTACGCGTTAAGTTGTGGTGGGCCGATAATAGAACCTCAGTTGAACGCAGTCGCCATTGTTCCAATTTGTCCGCATACGCTGACCGATCGACCTCTTGTCATTGCCGCCGAACAGGCTATCGAAGTCGTACTGCTTGAGCGAGACGAAACGTTGGCAGAGATCACCGTGGATGGATTCTCGATGGGCGAAATCCGACCCAAAGACCGGCTAGTGATTTCTGCGGCCGATCAGCGAATCACATTGGTGCACCCGCCCAGCTATGATTTCTACGGCATACTTCGCTCCAAGCTGTTCTGGGGACGCGACAGCCGCAACCGCAATAACTGAGTCCCGGGAAGCATGACATGCTGCTGAACCTTCAGGTACGCGACTTCGCCATCATCGATCAAATCGATATCGAGTTCGAGCCCGGCATGACCGTGCTTACGGGCGAGACTGGCGCCGGCAAATCGATACTGGTCGATGCGCTGGGACTTGTCCTTGGTGAACGCGGCAGCGCCCAACTCGTGCGTGACGGCGCCAAACGCGCCGAATTCGCGGCTGAATTTGATGTCTCGGACGTTGCGCCCGCACGCGCCTGGCTCGAGGAACAGTCGCTCGATCGGGACGACGAGTGTTTACTGCGCCGCGTCGTCAATTCCGATGGTCGTTCGCGAGCGTTTATCAACGGTAACTCTGTACCGCTGTCGCAGCTGAAGAGCCTGGGAGAACTGCTGCTGGATATCCATGGCCAGCATTTTCATCAATCGCTCGGTCGGCGCTTCGTCCAGCGCGACCTGCTTGATTTTTTCGGCGGCCTGCTCGAAAAACGCACCGCGACTGAACTGAGTTTTGCGACCTGGAAGTCGGTGGCGGATCGCCTGCGACAACTGACCGAAGCAGAAACAGATCGAGCATCACGCTTGGATCTATTGAGCTTTCAGTTGCAGGAACTCGATGGGCTGGCGCTTGGGCCTGACGAGCTTGCTGACCTGCGCACCGAGCGACAAAAATTGCAGAACAGCGGCCGCCTGGCCGAGGGCGTCAGTAGCGCATTGCAGAGCCTGTTTGAAAACGATGCGGGCAACGCCAACAGTCTTGTTGCCGACGCGTTGCGCGCCGTTGAGTCGCTATTGGACTACGACGAGAGTCTTGCGCCGGTGCTGGAAATGCTGAACAGCGCGGGCATACAGGTCACCGAAGCCGCAGACTCGCTGCGTCGCTATAGCGATTCGATCGACATGGACCCAGGGCGCCGCGACTGGGTGGAGGAAAGACTCGATTCCATCCAGACCATTGCGCGCAAGCACCGTGTTACCCCCGAAGATTTACATGCACAGGCCGAGAAACTGCGCCAGGAACACGATCTGCTCAGTCACGCCGAAGAGCGCGGGCGAGAACTGGAGCGCCATGCCGAGTCCACCAAGTCCGAGTTCCTCAAGCGCGCCAAAGCGCTGTCGAATGGCCGGCGGAAAGCGTCCACGTCGTTCGCCGCAGCAGTCACCGAAGCCATGAAGAGCCTCGGCATGCCAGGCGGCGTTTTCGAGATTTCATTGACCGCAGTCGACGAATCTTCAGCTCGATCCTGGGGGCTCGATGAGATCGACTTCCTTATTAGCGCAAATCCTGGTCAGCCCCCCCAGCCACTGGCGAAGATCGCGTCGGGCGGGGAACTGTCGCGCATGAGTCTTGCCATCCAGGTGATCGCCAGCGACGGCAGTGCGATTCCGACCATGGTCTTTGACGAGATAGACAGCGGCGTTGGCGGCGGCGTTGCAGAAATGGTGGGTCGTCGATTGCAGGAGCTGGGCGCCAGCCGCCAGGTGCTTTGCGTCACGCATTTGCCACAGGTCGCGAGTCTCGCGGACAGGCACTTTCGCATCAGCAAGGTCAGCGACGGCAACTCAACCCGAACACGCCTGCACGTCCTCAACAAGGACGAGCGCGTGGAAGAACTGGCCCGCATGCTGGGCGGCGTGGAAATAACCCGCAAAACACTCGCACATGCCGCAGAAATGTTGGCTGGCGCGCCAAAGAAGCGTGCCTGACTCAGCTATCGTCCGAGTCCTGGTCCTGGCCTTTTTGCTTCACGTACAACACCAGGCTGTGGTCGAGTAGCTCGTAGCCATACTCTTCCGCGATGTGGTGCTGCAAACGTTCAATTTCTTCGTTGACGAATTCGATGACATCGCCGGTTTCGACACAGACCATGTGATCGTGATGCTCACCGTCATCAAGTTCGAAAACCGAATGGCCGCCTTCGAAGTTGTGGCGCGTAACCAGTCCGGCCGCCTCGAATTGGGTGAGTACTCGGTAGACCGTCGCCAAACCGATGTCCTCACCCGCCTTCAACAGATCCTTGTAAATATCCTCTGCACTCAGATGGCGCAGCTTGGCACCTTCGAGTATCTCGAGGATTTTCAGGCGCGGCAGAGTGATTTTGAGGCCCGCCTTGCGAACCCGCCTTGCGAAGTTCCTGTCGTTGCTGCATGTACGAACTCTTTCAAGGTATGATGCGCGCCTATTATGACCCAGTTGGCAGTCCGGCTCTATGGTAATCCGTAAATCAATCGTCCTCGTCGTCCTGTGCCTGTCGCTGGCGCTGGCCGGCGGATGTGTCTACCGCGCGAATATTGCACAGGGCAACCTGATCAAGCAGGAGGACCTCGACCAGGTCGAGATCGGCATGACCCGCAATCAGATCCGATTTCTGCTCGGTACTCCGATGGTAGGCGATCCGTTTCACAAGAATCGCTGGGACTATGTTTATTACCTCAAGATCGGCCGCAAGAAAGCGACCTTTAAACGCTGGGTATCGGTTTTCTTTGAGGAAGACCGGGTCAGCGAGATTCGCAAGGACCAGGAGCTGGACCCGAGCCTCTAGTCTTTCGAGGTCCGCCCCATCGTCAGGCCAAGCAGCGCCAGCTGCCGCCTCGCTTCCCTCGGATCGAGTTTCAGCGTCCTGTAGATCTCGACCCTGTCGCCGTCCGATAGAACATGGTCTCTTTCTACGGGGTGGCCCCAAACGCCAACCTGCAGCCCGTCGATGTTCTCCGCGGGAAACTGCTTCACGATTGCGCTCCTGGAAATAGCATCGGCCACCGTCGCGCCATGCGCCAGGGTCACGGCGATCAAGGTCTGCTTGTCAGCCCTTGCAAATACGACCTCGACCTGGATATCGGCCATCTTATTGATGTTCGCCCGAGTGCATTTCCGCCGCGCGCTGTGTGAACGAATCCACCAGCGAGTTACACGTGTTCTCGAAAAAACGTCCGAATATAATGTCCATGCCGCGGCTGTCGAACTCGAACTCGAGATCCAGCGACACTTTGCTGCCGGCATCGCCCAACTGATGAAACAACCAGCCACCGGAAAGATGTCGAAAAGGGCCACCGACCAATTCGATACCAAGCGCCGCGTTTTCCTGTAACGCGTTGCGCGTTCTGAAGCGTCTGCTTATGCCGCCGCGATGGAACTCGAGCGAGGCTTCGATGAAGTCAGGCTGCCGCACGTGCACCTCGGCATCGTTACACCAGGGTAAGAACGATGGGTAGGCCTCGACGTCTTTGACCAGGGCATACATTTGCGCCGCCGAATACGGCACCAGGGCACTGCGGCTTACTTTACGCATAGTGATCGGGCAAGCATATTACGACGGCCGCAATCGGCTCCGGCAACAGCCTTACAAGACCGCGTTGATCAGGACGAGCAGAATACCAACAGGCGCCACGAATCGGGCCAGCACTCGCCAGGCCTTGAACAAGGAACCCGAGCTGTGGAGCTCATCGGCCGTGGAATTGCGGGCCATGACCCAGCCCGCGAAGATGACGATGAGCAAACCACCCAGTGGCAACATGATGTTGCTCGTCAGGTAGTCGACGTTGTCGAAAATCGTGCCCGCAAGGAAGGTCACATCGGACAGGACATTGAACGACAATACTGAGCCCCACCCAATGAACCAAATCGTAAAGCCGATCATTACCGTCGCTTGAGCGCGTGTCTTGCTGAATCTCTCAACTATCCAGGCTACCGCCGGTTCCATCAGGCCGATGGCCGAGGTCCAGGCCGCAAATGAAAGCAGCACAAAGAAAATAGTGGAGAAGAAAACGCCACCGGCCATCTGGCCAAACGCCAGCGGCAATGTATCAAAAACCAGGCCGGGACCGTCGGCAGGATCCAGGTTGTTCGCAAACACGAGCGGGAAAATCGCCAGTCCCGCCAGGATCGCGATGCTGGTGTCAGCAATCACGACCGCGGCCGAAGAGCCCGTGATGGAGGTCTCCTCCGGTAGATACGCGCCGTAGGCCATGATAGCGCCCATGCCGATACTGAGCGTAAAGAACGCCTGGCCCAGGGCGGCCAACACGCTGTTCCAGGTCAGCTTGTCGAAATCGGGCGTGAACATGAACGCGACGCCTTCTCCGAAATAGCCGGAATTCATCGAGTAGACCAGCAATACAATCATCAGGAACAGCAAAGCCGGCACCATGAAACGCACCGCTTGTTCAAGGCCACGCTCGACGCCCCGCGCTACGACGAAAACCGCCAGGGCCATGAACACGGTATGGCACAGGCCGATCAGCCGCCAGTCACCAACAAAACTGTTGAATTGCGCCTCGACCGCCTCCGCGCTGGCGCCGGCAAACACGCCTGACGCGCTCTTTACGATGTACGCAAGCGTCCAGCCGGCGATAACGCTGTAATAGGAAAGAATCAGGATTCCCGCCAGCACGCCCAGGCTGCCCACGAGGCGCCACTTGCCGGAGTGGCCCTCTTCCTTGCCCAGCAGCTCCATGGTGGCGACAGGATTTCGGCGACCGCGGCGGCCAATCAGGATTTCCGACATCATGACCGGCATGCCGATGACGACCACGCAAACCAGATAGACGAGGACGAATGCGCCGCCACCGTTTTGACCAGCGATATACGGGAACTTCCAGATGTTGCCCAATCCGACCGCAGAACCGGTGACCGCCAGGACGAAGGCCATCCGTGAAGACCAGTGGCCGTGAAGCGATTTTCGCTTTTCGTCGCCTGCCTGATTACTTAGCATTATTCTTCTCAAATCGGCATTGAATGCGGCGATTCTCGTACAAATGCGGGAGTCTGACAACGCTTTGCCCGTATAATCCGCTCGCCCCGACCAGCCCAGACCCGAGATTTATGAGCAAGAAAAAAGCAAAATCGCCTGCAGGTAAAGTCATCGCGGTCAACCGGCGCGCCCGTCACGACTATTTCATCGAAGACACGTTCGAGGCTGGTTTGGCCCTGGAAGGCTGGGAAGCGAAGAGCATGCGTGAAGGCCGGGCGCAGCTGACAGAGGCTTATGTGAACTTGCGAAACGGCGAGGCCTGGTTGGTCGGCGCCCATTTCTCACCGCTGAAGACCACCGCGACTCACGTCAAAGCCGACCCCACCCGCTCGAGGAAATTACTGTTGCATCGCCACGAACTCGACCGCTTGACCGGGGCCGTCGAGCGCAAGGGCTATGCGCTGGTACCGCTCGATCTGCATTGGCATAAAGGTCGCGCGAAGCTCAAGATCGGCCTCGCGAAAGGCAAGAAACAACACGACAAACGCGCCGCCGACAAAGATCGCGACTGGCAGAGGCAAAAAGAACGCATTCTAAAACACTAGTTAATAAACAGATAGTTATGAGTTTTTATTAAAGTTAATTATCACAAAAACCGGGGTCGAACCGAGGTTTTCTGGCGGAAACTTCGGTTCGACCCCGGTTTTTGGGTACGGGTCGGATTGTATTTTTCCGATTTGCCCCTACACTAATGCCACACGGGGGTGACATGGCTTCGACGTGGGTCGCGAAACTCCGGGTGCATGCCGAGGAACAGATTACCTCGTAAATCCAGCTGTAAAACTTATAGTTGCCAACGACGACAACTACGCACTAGCTGCTTAAAAACCAGTAAATGCCTTCTGCCCGGATCGTGCCT
>CAMYIS010000080.1:0-1513 GCA_947258485.1 uncultured Woeseiaceae bacterium | reverse complement strand
GGTAGCTTGCAGCGAGATTAAAGACGGAATAAGCATGTAGATCTCGTAGCGTAGGGCTTGCGGACGCGAGTTCGATTCTCGCCACCTCCACCAATACCGATAGAGCCGCCTTTCTGGCGGCTTTGTCGTTTCTTGACCAGTGTTGTATCGAACCGCGTAGCGACAAAACGGCAGGAAAGCCGTTTTGGACGCACGAGCATCGCGAGTGCGCCCGCAGGGCGAGGGCCAGGGACGGCCCGAGTCAATTCAGCCGAGCCCAACGCCGTTGGGCGACAGACGCCGCAGGCGGTGAATCCATTCTCGCCACCTCCACCATTTCAAGGCCCCTCGGGCGTCAGAATCTCTCGAACCTTCGGCTCAAGTCGCGTGAGTCCGCCCTGCCTGCCCAGCTCCATCGCGCTGGCGTTGTCAGCACCCTTCATACTCGCGCGTAACGCCAGTAGTGCGCCAACCCGGTTGGCGCTGGCGCAATGGACCAGCACCGGCCGATCATAACCACTGAGCAGCTTGTCCAGTGCCCTGGCATTTTCAAAACTGATGCCGTCGCTACCGATGGGCAATGACAAGTAGGCCATACCCAATTCCTCGACAACGGCCTGCTCGTCGAGTCCGCGTTCTTCACCGTCGGTCCTCAGATCGATGACGGCCGCGTAGCCACTGTCGGCAAATACTTTGAAAGCGGCTTCATCGGGCTGTCCGGCAGACGTAATTCCATTGACGGGCTGTACAGCCCCGATCTCGACGACTCTCTGCAAATCCACCTTGAGAGGCGATGCGGAGACCGCTTCGATATCGCCCGCGCACGCCGACAGCGAGAAGCAGCAGCAAGTCAGAAGCCAAAACACTTTTTTCATTTATCTCCTCCGCTGTTCACAATAGCGTAGCCAGCGTAGTCCGGCTGCCCGCCTCGATGTCGATTGCCGCTAGCGTAACACCTACGTTAAGGCGCCGGTAAAGGTACACTGCGAGCATGCAAATTACGGACATATCCCGCCACGACCTCGACGATGTGTTCCGCCTGAACGACGACTCCGTGCCGCATGTCAGCCGTATCAATTCGGCCGAGATGGAGTGGTTCGCGAGCAATGCGCATTATTTTCGCGTGGTTCGGCACGAAGGACAGGTTGCTGGCTTCCTGATCGGCTTAAGGCCTGGATTGCCCTATCGCAGCCCGAATTATCGCTGGTTCAGTGAGAACTACAGGGACTTCGGTTACATTGACAGGGTTGCCGTGTCGGCAGCGACCAGGCGCATGGGTATTGCCTCGCGCCTGTACCAGGACTTCGCCGAGTCTCTGAAGGGCGAAGTCGAGATCATGACCTGTGAAGTCAATATTCGCCCGCCGAACGAATCTTCCATGCGCTATCACGAACAACATGGCTTCGTTCGCGTTGCGACTCAGGAAACGGAAGGCGGCAAGAAAGAGGTCGCACTACTGGAGAAGGAGCTTTGAGCAAAACAATTTCGAAACGGGAGTTCGATGTCATCGTCTGGGGAGCCACCGGCTTTACCG
>CAMYIS010000079.1 GCA_947258485.1 uncultured Woeseiaceae bacterium | reverse complement strand
AACGCCCAACGAGATCATCGATGACGACACGGCCAAACAACGCCTGTCCGAAGCACTTGAAAAAATCCGGGCGGGCGAAGATTTCGCCGAACAAGCGAAGCTGCTTTCTGACGATCCGGGTTCGGCAAATCTTGGCGGCGATCTCGGGTGGGCGGGCCCGGGAACATATGTACCGGAATTCGACGCCGTGATTAACGGGGCGGAAATCGGCGAAGTTAGTGAGCCGTTTCGCAGCCAGTTCGGATGGCACATCGTCGAGGTCCTCGATCGACGTGTTTACGACAACACTGAAGACCTCAAGAAACGCAACTGCGACATGCGGATTCGCAACAGCAAAATGGAAGAAGAAACGCAGCTGTGGATGCAACGCTTGCGCGATGAGGCTTTCGTCGACCCGCGCATCTGAGTGTGAGTCCCGAAAAGCCACTCGCAGTCACTGCCGGTGAACCTGCCGGCATCGGACCTGAGCTGTGCAACGCACTGGCCGATTCTGCCTATGCTGCCGACGTCGTCGTTATCGGCGACAAATCGCAGATCAACGACAAGCTGCGCGTGATTCACACGCCGTATCCTGCGCCCGTGATCCCGGGGAAACCCGACTCGGCCAATGCTGCAACGTTGCTCGAAGGGTTGAAGCTCGCGGTCAAGGGCTGTCTCGACGGTGAGTTTGCAGGGCTGGTCACTTTGCCCATCGCGAAAAACGTCATCGCCGACGCCGGTATCCCGTTTACGGGCCACACCGAGCTGCTGGCGGAACTGACGAACACCGCGTTACCCGTGATGATGCTCGTCGCCGGTGAACTGCGCGTCGCGCTTGCCAGCACGCATATTCCGCTGAGTGAGGTTCCCGGCTACATCAGCAAGCAGCGCCTTCGTCGTGTCCTGGAGATTCTCGATAATGACCTGCGCTCGAAATTCAGGATTTCGAACCCTGAAATCATCGTCTGCGGACTCAATCCACACGCCGGAGAAGGTGGCCACCTCGGGCACGAAGACCGCGATGTCATCGCACCGGTCATCGACGAATTGTCTTCCAGGGGCTTGAATTTACGCGGACCGCTGCCGGCCGATACTGCATTTACGCCGGCTGCCGGTCACAAGGACGCGGTGCTCGCCATGTACCACGACCAGGGTCTACCCGTATTGAAATACGCTGGCTTCGGACACGCCGTGAACGTCACGTTGGGCCTGCCAATCGTTCGCACGTCAGTCGACCATGGCACCGCTTTCGACATCGCGGGCAGTGACAAGGCTGATACAGGCAGCCTGTTCGCGGCAATCGAACTGGCCGCGAAACTGGCCGGCAAGTAATGGCCGCTCACCGGGCCCGCAAGCGATTCGGCCAGCACTTCCTGACAGATCCCGGCGTTATCGACGCAATTATTCAGAGCATTCACGCGACCAAGCAGGACGTCGTCGTTGAGATCGGCCCTGGACAAGGTGCGATTACCCGCACACTCGCGCGCCAGGCCGGTCACCTGCATGCCATCGAGCTCGACCGCGACCTCGCCGCGAAACTCAGGAAGCAGTTTGCCGGCAATCCCGACGTCACGATCCACGAAGCGGACGCACTGACCTTCGACTTCGCGAGCCTCGGCGAGCGCTTGCGAATTGTCGGTAATCTGCCCTACAACATTTCGACGCCGCTGCTATTCCACCTGTTGAAATTCCGTGACCGGATCCTGGATATGCATTTCATGCTGCAAAAAGAAGTGGTTGCTCGCATGGCGGCGGCGCCCGGCAGCAAAGCTTACGGTCGCCTGGGAATAATGCTCGGCTGTCACTTGAGTGTTGAGTCCTTGTTTGATGTTGACCGCCGTGCATTCGATCCGCCACCCGCCGTGACGTCGGCCGTTGTGCGGCTGGACCCTCTGCCACCCGATACGTTTGTCATCGAAGACGAAGCCGCGCTTTCGACCCTGGTAGCCACCGCATTCATGCAGCGCCGCAAGACCCTGCGCAATTCCCTCAAGGCCGTCGCGGAGACCGCCGACTTCGAGGCCGTCGGCATCGATGCCGGACTCCGACCGGAACAGGTGAGTATTGCCGAGTACATCGCCCTTGGTAATCACCTTAGACGGAAATCAGCGCACCAACGGTAATGGGCATACGTTAGAATATCGCCATGGACGAGAATCAATTCGACATCCGCATCCAGGTTGCGACAAGTTATATCGATGATCAATCGGAACCCGATGCCGATAGGTATGTCTTTGCCTATACCATTACGATTTCCAACAATGGGGACGTGGCGGCGAAGCTGCTCAGCCGCCACTGGGTAATTACCGACGCCAACGGCAAAGTTCAGGAAGTGAGCGGTGATGGCGTTGTCGGTGAACAACCGCACCTGAACCCCGGCGAGCGCTTTCGCTACTCGAGCGGCGCTGTCCTTGAAACGCCGGTCGGCGCCATGCAAGGCCTGTATCGCATGGAAACGGATAATGGCGCGAGCTTCGACGCACCTATCGCACCCTTCACTCTGGCAGTCCCGGGCCTGCTCCACTAGGTAACTTATTCATGGCAGTTTATGCAATCGGCGATCTGCAGGGCTGCTACGATCCGTTTCGGAGGCTGCTTGACGAAATCAAATTCGAGCCATCCAAAGACACGCTCTGGCTGACCGGCGACCTCGTCAACCGCGGGCCCAAGTCACTGAAAACACTACGTTTTGTAAGGAAACTCGGCGATTCTGTCAAGATGGTGCTCGGCAATCACGATTTGCACCTGCTGGCGCTCGAGGCCGGCGTCGTGCGTTTCGGAAAGCGTTTCGGCACTTTGCAAAAATTGCTCAACGCACCCGATGTGGCGGAGCTGTGCGACTGGCTGCGTCATCGACCCCTCGCGCATTACGACGAAAACCTCGACACCTTGCTTGTGCATGCAGGAACGCACCCGGGCTGGAGCGTCAAGAAGACCCTGGCGCTTGCTGCCGAGGTCGAAACGGCCCTGCAAGCCTACGACTATCCGACATTGCTCGGGAAAATGTATGGCAACATGCCAAACAGCTGGTCCGGCAAGCTTTCCGGCTACAAACGCCTGCGTTTTATTATCAACTGCCTGACGCGAATTCGCATGGTGACAGCTGACGGGCACCTTGATCTCAGCTTCAGCGGCTCACCGTGGCGCGCGCGCAAGGGCCTGATTCCCTGGTACGATGCGGCGCATCCGAGCAGGCAGCGCACGCGTATCATTTTTGGACACTGGTCGGCGCTGGGACTCATCGTACTCCCTGACTTGATCAGCCTGGATACCGGCTGTGTCTGGGGCCGTCAGCTCACCGCCGTACGAATCGACAAGCGCATCCCACGTGTCATGCAGGTCAGGGGTCAGAAACCGCCGGTCTGCAACCAGCAGGTCTTCGAAGAAGACGACTTCATCGTCATGATTGTCGGCGGGCCGAATTCGCGGAAAGACTATCATGTCGATGAGGGCCCGGAATTGTTCTACCAGATCGAAGGTCACATGGTCCTACAGGTCATCGACGCTGGCGAACGCAGAGACATTACGATTGGTGAAGGTGAGATGTTGCTGCTGCCACCCAGGGTTCCGCATTCACCACAGCGATTCGCCGATACGGTGGGACTCGTCGTCGAACGCAAGCGGCTCGAGAACGAACTCGACGGCTTCATGTGGTTTTGTGAAAAATGTAACAACAAGCTTTATGAAGAAAGTATCTACGTCGACGATATCGTCGAACAGCTGCCGCCTGTTTTCGAGCGCTTCTACGGCTCGAAGAAGCACCGCCGCTGCGATAAATGCGGCACCGTCATGCCCCGGCCCGGCAAAAGCTGATGCGCTACGAGGATACGCGCGCCTTTGCGGAAACACTCGATCATAACGACCCGCTGGCCCCGTTCCGCGAGCAATTCAATTTCCCGCGCTACAAGCAGGGACGATCGCCTGTTTATTTTTGTGGTAACTCCCTGGGCCTGCAACCCAGGCTCGCTGTGGAATTCGTCCAGAACGAAATCAACAACTGGAGGGACTACGCGGTCGACGGCCATTTTCATTCCAACCGCCCCTGGATCAATTATCATCGCCTGGCCACCGCGGGATTCGCAGAACTGACAGGCTCGAAGCCGAGCGAAGTGATTGCGATGAACACGCTGACCGTCAACCTGCACCTCTTGATGGCGAGTTTTTATCGCCCGACGGCGGAGCGCCGAAAAATCGTCATAGAAGACGGCGCATTTCCGTCAGATCAATACGCGGCTGCATCGCAGATTCGGGTACACGGCTACGATCCGGAATCCGACCTGCTCGAATGGCGACCGCGCGACGGTGAAGTGCACCTTAGAATCGAGGATCTCGAGCAGCTGCTGCAGCAAGAGGGAGACTCCGTTGCATTGTTGCTGCTGCCGGGCGTGCAGTACTACACGGGCCAGGTTCTCGACATGCAGACCATTTGCGACCTGGCCCGCCGTTACGGTTGCAGGGTCGGCCTGGACCTGGCGCATGCCATCGGTAATGTCGAGCTGTCGTTGCACAAGTGGGCTCCGGACTTTGCTTCCTGGTGTACATATAAATATCTCAATGCGGGGCCCGTATCCACGAAAAGCACCATTCGGGTAACGACTTCCTGCAAGGCTGGTGGGGTAACAAGGAGAGCAGTCGTTTCAAGATGCACTCGGCTTTCGAACCGGCGCCTGGCGCGGAAGCCTGGCAAATGAGCAATCCGCCTATCCTTTCGCTCGCACCTGTGATTGCTTCTTTGCAGCTGTTCCAGGACGCTGGCTTCGGCGCGTTGTGCGACAAGTCGCGGATCCTGACGGGATTCTTACGCTGGCTCGTTGCAACGCGCTTCGGCGACCGAATCGGTACCATTACTCCCACCGATGCAACCGGCTGCCAGCTCTCGCTGATCGTGAACGATAAGTCAGTCGATGCGAAAGCCCTGTTTGACACATTGTGCGAGCTGAACGTCACGGGAGACTGGCGTAACCCGGATGTCATTCGAGTCGCACCGGCGCCCTTGTACAACAGTTTCGCCGACGTTTTTGAATTCGGGGAACGACTGTCGACAGCCCTGGCCACGTGAGCACACCGTGAGCAAGAAATCGGTCAACATCATCGGTGCCGGCCAGTGCGGCACGCTTGTCGCAATCATGTTGGCGAAGCACGATTTCAACGTCGACGTCTACGAGCGCTTCAAAGATCCACGCGTACAGGATGCCGAAGCCGGGCGCTCGATCAACCTGGCACTTGCCGCGCGCGGCCTCAACGCGCTGCAACAGGTGGGCATCGACACGCTGGTCCAACCACTGCTCGTACCGATGCGCGGCCGCATGGTGCATCACCAGGACGGGCGAACCGAATTCCTGCGCTACGGGCAGCAGGCTGATGAGGAAATTTATTCTGTAACCCGGCTCGGCCTTAACCAGGTCCTGCTCGGCGCTGCCGACAAGCTGCCAAACCTCAGCCTTAACTTCGAGCAAAACGCGATTGGCTACGATGCGCCCGATCGAACAGTGCATGTTCGTGACGAGACCGACGGCAGCCTGTACCAGGTTGAAGCAGACCCGCTGTTCGCGGCGGATGGAGCA
>CAMYIS010000078.1 GCA_947258485.1 uncultured Woeseiaceae bacterium | reverse complement strand
GCTCATTTGGCGCACAACCTTTTCCGGTTACATGAATATGATGAGAAGTCCCCGACATCCTGCCCGTGAAGCACGTTCACTGGCAAGCATCATCGCCCTCCTCGTGGCGATGCTGACACTGGCCGGTTGCGAAACCACGGGCCTCGGCGGTTTCACGGGCGGCGGCGAAGGACGCGCCGAACGGCTTGCCAGGAACGGCGAGCATGCTGAATCCGCCAGCACCTACATCGGCCTTGCGAGCGACGCCGTCGGCGCCGAGCGGGACCGCCTGACGCTGCTGGCCGTCGAGCAGTGGCTCGATGCCGGCGACGTGGCGCGGGCAAAGAACGCATTGAGCAGCGTGCCACAACCGGCCTCCGGCGGCTTGCTGGCCATCTGGAATACCAACTCAGCCGCGTTATCGCTCTATGCGGGTGCGGCCGACGACGCACTCGACGTGTTGGAGCCGATGAGTCGAGAATCGCTCTCGCAGCGAGACAGGCTCAGAGTCGAGGCACTTCGCGCCGACGCCTGGATACAGAAGCAGGACCCGGCACGCGCAGTGCAGCTGATGATGCAACGCGAGACATGGATCAGCGACCGCCGCGGCATCGAGCAAAATCGTACCCGCCTTTGGCAAGGGCTGCGCGTCAGCAGCCCGCAGGTCTTGCGCCGTGCTGCTGAAACGGCAATCGATCCCGTCGTTCGCGGCTGGCTCTCGATTGGCTCGCTCGCCGCAGCCACGGGTCAACAGGGTGTTGGCTGGAGTAACGGTGTCGTGCGCTGGCGGACGGCCAACGCCAATCATCCGGCAATGACTGTGCTTGGCGATCTTGAACTGTCGGAAAACCTGTTGCTCGAATATCCACGGCAAATAGCACTGCTGCTGCCGCTGTCCGGGAGGGCGAGCAGCGCGGGAAAAGCCGTGCAGAACGGATTCCTCTCTGCGTATTTTGCAACGGCCGCCGGACTCGATGACCGACAGAGCATTCGCATTTACGACGTCGGTGCCGAAGGCGGTGCCAGTGCGGCCTATGCTGTAGCCGTCGCTGACGGGGCCGAGTTTGTCGTCGGACCACTGCTAAAGAATAGCGTTATACAGCTGGCCAACGACATCCTTGTCCCGGTTCCTGTCCTGACACTCAACTACCTGCCTGACGACGTGCTTGCGCCGCCGGGCTTGTACCAGTTTGCGCTCGCTCCCGAAGACGAGGCGGCGTCCGCCGCCACTCGTGCTCTCGGCGATGGCTACACGCGTGCCGTCGCGCTGGTACCGAATAACGATTGGGGTCGACGCGTCCTCACGAGTTTTTCGACCGAACTTGAAGGCCTCGGCGGAACCTTGTTGGACTACCGCAGCTATTCGCCAGGCGACCAGGATTTCTCGAACGCGATCGAAAACCTGATGGGTCTGACTGGCAGCGTGCGTCGCTACCAGCGCATGCGCGCAAACATCGGTGCCGGGCTTCAGTTTGATCCGCGCCGACGTCAGGACACGGATTTCATTTTTCTCGCAAGCGACGCGCCCGCGGGTCGCTTACTCAAGGCACAGCTCAAATTTCACTACTCAGGTGATCTGCCCGTTTATTCAACGTCGTCCATATACTCGATGGACGGTCGTTCGAATTCCGACCTCAATGGCATCATGTTTGCCGATACGCCCTGGGTGATCGACCCGCAGCCCTGGATCGCGGAATTGCCCAGGGAGTTTGCAGAGTATTGGCCTGCCGAACGCCGCCTGGCGCGCCTGCACGCCATGGGCTACGACGCGTATAACCTGATCGCTGCCCTATTCGCGTCCCGCGGGGGCGCGATGGTGGAACTCGACGGCGCCACCGGCACGCTGTTTCTCGATGCAAGCGGACGCGTTCATCGACGCCTGGCCTGGGCTCAATTTCAACAGGGCAAGGTCGTTGCGTTGCCGCGCCTGGAAACAGCAGGCGGCCCCATTCAGGACATCGGCGTCGAGGGTGACACCATCACGCCCGATGCTGCCGACGACGCGCCATGGGATTTGCTGCCAGAGGAATTGTAGGCAACCGTGCAGAGCGAAAAGCGCTGCGTTTTCTGGTCCGCGAGGGCCTGAAACCCATCACGCGGAACTTCAGGAGCCGCGGCGGTGAAATCGACCTGATCATGCTGCACGGTGACTGCCTGGCGTTTGTCGAAGTGCGCTATCGGAAATCCACGCGGTTCGCATCCCCCGCCCCGACGGTCGACCGACACAAGCAGCGAAAAATCGTGCGCACGGCCGCCATGTTCATTGCCAGCAAGCCACACTACGCCCGCCTTGCGATGCGCTTCGACGTCGTTGCAATCACAGGTGGGGTGGACGGCACGGTTGAGTGGGTTCGGGACGCATTCCGACCCATTAACTCAACCCTGTGACTCGGTGCCCTGCCCTTCACTGCGTGCACTTGCAGGACAGCACACCGACTGGCGCGACAGCTGCTAGAATTCGCCTGAGACCCACCCAGCCGGAGTAGCCATGGATCCTGTTACGCGAGTTCGCAATCATTTCACGGAGAGTATTGCGACGAAGCAAATTGCAGCCGAACAGCTCGCCGAAAGTATCGTCGCCGCAGGCCACCTTATGAGCGATGCATTGCTCGATGACGGCAAGATCCTGAGCTGTGGGAACGGCGGTTCTGCGGCGGATTCGCAGCATTTCTCATCGGAACTTCTGAACCGCTTCGAGATGGAACGGCCGGGTTTACCCGCGATAGCACTGACCACAGATACGTCGACGCTGACCTCAATAAGTAACGACTACGCGTACGAGGAGATCTTCAGCAAGCAGGTCCGGGCACTCGGCAGAACGCAAGACGTATTGCTGGGTATCTCGACCTCGGGTAATTCGGAGAATGTAATTCGCGCGATTGCCGCTGCGCACGAACGCGGCATGAACGTTGTTGCGCTGACAGGTCGTGACGGTGGCCGAATGGCTGACAATCTCGTTGACGGTGACGTCGAGATCAGGGTCCCGGCGACGCGGACAGCCCGCATTCAGGAAGTGCACCTCGTTGTCATCCACTGCTTGTGCGATCTGATCGATACGGCGCTGCTGGGCGCAGACTAGCGGCGGACGCCTGTCGGGGCCAGCCATACAGACGACCGGTCGCGGTAACAGAGTGCCCTTACTTGACGATAGTGAGGTGCGGACGCGAGCGCGTCTCGTCAATGTCCTGCTTTGCTTCGGGCGGCGTTATCGCCTCGGCATCGTGCGAGAAAATCATCCCTTGCCCGGTCTCTCGGGCATATATGCCGAGGACGGATCGCATCGGCACCCAAACGTCGAACGGCACGCCACCGAAGCGGGCACGAAAACTCACCGCCTCATTGGACAAATTCAGGCCGTGCGCGGCTGAATCGCTGATATTCAGAATAATCTTGCCGTCTTTGACGTGCTCGGGCGGCACACTGACACCATCAAAAGATGTATCAACAACGATGTGCGGCTGCGGCGTATGACTGTTGTCGCCCATCCACTCGTGCATTGCGCGGATCAGATAGGGTCTCTTCGATCGATTAGGGTTAGTCACTGTTCTTGTTCTTGAAACGACGCTTGATACCGATAGCTTACCATCTATTCGGCGCGACGCTTGGGACTAAACATAAGCTGCTCTACCAGCCACGATCCGTGGCGCCCTACAGGCGCATTTCCTGTTCGAGTTCGGTAAGGCTTTGCTGGAACGACCTGCGGGCAAATACCCTGTCCATGTAGGACTCGATCGGCTCCGCATCGGCTCCGAGATCGATGCCGTATTCCGGCAGCCGCCAGAGTAACGGTGCGATCGTGCAATCCACGAGCGAAAATTCCTCGCTCAGGAAATACGGCCGCGCCCCGAACAGCTCCTTGCTTTGCAGGATACTTTCGCGCAGCAGTTTGCGGGACTTGCTGCCGAGTTTGCCATCGCTGGTAGATTCGGCCTCTTCCGCTATCGAGTACCAATCCGTTTCGATGCGAAACAGTGCCAGGCGGAACTGAGCACGTGTTACGGGATCGACCGGCATCAGCGGAGGGTGAGGAAAACGTTCGTCGAGATACTCGATGATGACCCGCGAGTCGTACAGCGTAAGGTCACGATCTACGAGCGTAGGGACCGTGTGGTACGGATTCAGGTCCATCAGGTCTTCCGGTAATTCCGGACCCGCGATGTTCGCAATCTCGATGTTGATGTTCTTCTCGGCAAGAACGAGTCGTGCACGATGACTGTGAATATCCGTTGGTCGCGAGAACAGTGTCATCACAGAGCGTCTGCTGGCTACTACCGCCATTATTTAACATCCTTCCATATTTGTTTTTTGAGCATCGAGGCGAGGATGTAGAAAAAGATCAGGAACATCAGCACC
>CAMYIS010000077.1 GCA_947258485.1 uncultured Woeseiaceae bacterium | reverse complement strand
CGTTGTGCTGGGGTCGGAGTAAGTGGCGCAGACCGATGTGCGCCAAGACGCGGCGGACTATAACAGAGTGGCAGCCAATTGGAAGGGCGCAGTGCGGTAGGATACGCCACTTCGACAAATACTCGGCAGTGGACATGGCGACAAGCGACAGATTGGTGGGGGTTATCGGTGGCATGGGTCCCGATGCCACGATCGACTTCATGTCCAGGGTCCTGGAGAAAACGCCCGCCGAAAAGGACCAGGATCATATACGTATGCTCGTGGAGCACAATCCACGCATTCCGAGTCGGCAGCTGGCGATGCGTGGCGATGGCGAGAACCCCGGTCCTGTTCTTGCAGAAATGGCCACTCGCCTCGAAGCGGCTGGCGCTGATTTCATCGTGATGCCCTGCAACGCCGCGCACGCGTGGCAGGACGATATCGTTGAGGCTGTATATATTCCGTTCATTAGTATCATCGAGGCATCCGTGTCGAAAGCGCTGCAACTTGCTCCCGATAATGGCGCTGTCGGTGTATTGACGACGCCAGCTTGTTTTGCGGCGGGGCTGTACCAGGAAGCGCTCGCGGATGCGAACCGCGAGGCCATCTTGCAGACGCCGGGCGAACTGGACGAGGCGATAGCATTAATTGATCGCATCAAGGCCGGCGACCAGTCGGAGCCCGTCGTGACAGGATTGTGTGAGTTGGCCGAACGACTGTTGTCCCGCGGCGCAACAACACTGATTGCCGCCTGCACCGAGTTGCCATTGGTGCTGAAGCCGTCGATGTTCACGGTACCGCTTGTTTCATCAACCGACGTGCTGGCCGAAAAAACGGTTGCCCTGGCACTGTCAGATGAACCCCTGCAAAAACAATAAGGAACACGAAATGCAGCTGTCCAAATTTCCGCGCGTATCTCTCGCGCACCTGCCTACCCCACTCGAGCACCTTCCGCGTTTGAGCGACCACCTCGGTGGTCCGCAGATCTACGTCAAACGCGACGACTGCACGGGGCTTGCGACCGGCGGCAACAAAACGCGGAAGCTCGAGTACTCGATGGGGGAGGCGCTACAAAGAGACGCCGACACGATAATCACGGTCGGTGCCGTGCAGTCGAACCACGTGCGCCAGACCGCGGCGGCTGCCTGCAAGCTCGGGTTGAAGTGTGAGGTGTTGCTGGAGCACCGCGTAAAACATCCAAGCGATCTTTACAGGAACTCCGGCAACGTATTTCTTGACAGGATTTTTGGCGCCAACCTGCGTGAGTATGACAAAGGAACCGACTTCGATGCTGCGATCGCCGAGGTTGCCGATGAGGTCACGGCCGGCGGTGGCAAGCCCTACATCATCCCCGGAGGTGCCTCAAATCCCGTTGGCGCGCTAGGCTATGTCGGATGCGGCCTCGAACTGTTGCAACAGTTTTCGGACCAGGCATTGAACGTCGATCACATCGTCACGGCGACGGGCAGCGCCGGCACTCATGCGGGTCTCGCGGTCGGTATTCGCGGCGGCGGCAGTGATTTGCCCATTCTCGGTATTGGCGTGAATGCACCGCAGAATGAGCAGGAAGAGCGCGTTTACGCGCTTGCTTGCGAGACCGCGGATCTCGTTGGCGTACCGGGCGCCGTTGCGCGGGACGACATTGTGGCCGACTGCAATTACATTGGCGCCGGTTACGGCGAGCCGACTGACTCGATGAACGAGGCCGTCCTCATGCTGGCGCGCCTCGAGGGTCTGTTGTTCGATCCCGTTTATAGCGGCAAAGCGCTTGCCGGCATGATTGACTACATTCGCAACGGTCGTTTCACGGATGCCAGCACTATCGTATTCTTGCATACCGGTGGTGCGGCCGGCCTGTTTGCTTATGCGGACAAGTTGACGCTCGACCAGTCGAATTCGACATAGCGCCAGACTATCTGTGTCGCTAATTCTCCGTCGTCGACGTCTCGGCAAGGAGGTTGGCAATCAGGTGCCAGACCTTGCCGTTGGCCCCAAGTCCGAAATGAGAGCTGTTGACTTCGATGTTTCGGGCCTGCTTGTTGTAGGTGTCGATACTCGCCTGCCAGGCAACCACTCCATCCGCCTTGCTGTAGATCGACGTGACAGGCTGCTTGATACCGATCGAGTTGCGTGCATGGACCTCCTTCTCGAACTCATCGAGATTGAGATTCGACATTTCCGCGAATCGGCGACCGACCGTGGTGTACTTCGGGCCGCCAATGATCGGCGTACCCATGGTTATGACTTCGCGGACGTAGGGCTCGAATAGCCTGGCTGCTTCTCTTGCCGAAACGCCACCCAGACTCCAGCCGATCAGGGTCACCGGTGCGTTGCCAAGCACATCGTGGATTTCCCGTGTTCGTTTGCCGACGCGCTGAATATCATTTTCCACGTCGCCGCGATTGCGTCCCTGCGCCCAGTCGTACACATCGTACCCGAGGTACTCGAGGTAACGTCCCAGCGGACGCATCGACCGTTCGTCTGTGCCGTAGCCCGGGATCAGCATTACAGGCCGGCCGTCACCCCTGGGCGCGAGGGCGAGTAGCGGTGCCCGGTACAGCAGTGACGCCCAGTCCAGCGGGGCGCGCAGCTCCAATAGTGTGGCCAGCCGGCCCGGTGGCTCGAAGTTCACGACATAGTCTTGCATGGCTTTGATCCTAAAGGTTCACCTATGAACTAATGAGAGTGTAAGCAAAGCGTAGACGGTTCACAAGTGAACTGTTATTCTGATACGATGAAAACCGGGAAAAAGCTCGATAAAACACGGGGTTTCGACGTCTGGCTGGCGGTCGGCCGGACAAACATGAAAGTCCATCGTGCGCTAAACCAGTCCCTCGGCGAGCTGGACCTGTCCCTGGCGCAGCACGAGATTCTGCTGTCGATCTGGCAAAAAAGCGGCATTACACAAAAACACCTTGCGGAGAATCTGCTGGTTGTCAAAAGCAACGTGTCGGCGTTAGTCAAGAAGCTCGAAGCGAGGGGTCTCGTGCATCGCGACTGTGATCCTTGCGACACGCGCAACAAGTGCATCACCCTGACCGAAGCCGGCAAGAAGCTCGTGCAGCAGTCCTTCGAGCGACAGAACAGGATTATCGATGCCATGGCGTCGGTGATGAATGACAAAGAGCTGCAAATGACTGCCGACGTAATGGCGCGTGTCGGAAAAGCGCTCGACCGGCTGCCGGGGAAATAGCTGTCTGAGCGCAGCATACAGCGTAGCCAAAGCTGATCAGGCGGCTTCGTTGAGGCTCCAGTCGTAGTCCCTGAATTCGACTTTGTAGCCATCGGCCCGCTCGAGGTCGCCCTGCAATTCGCCGCTCGCCAGTGTGGTGACGTAGTCGATCAGGCCGCGGCCAGCGGGAAGGCCTTTGGCACCAAGATCGTTGATGAAGTCTTTTTTGTACCATTTGAAAATAGACGACAGGAATACGATTCGACGCTCATGGTCGACCGACACGTTGTTCGGGTCATTTACGAAATCGCCTGCCGCTTTGGTCATCATTTCTTCCAGCTCGTCGCCGGTTGGTAGTTCGGGACGGGCCACTGGGCAGCTTTCGCTGGCGCAGTTGAGCACAAAATGAATCCGGGCGTCCTTGTAGCGCGCCCGGATCTTGTCGTTTTCAACGGACAGCAGGCTAAGGTACTCACCGCCGAACGAGAACCTTAGCTGGTAGAAAAATCCCATTCCTTTGACGGCTTCAATAGGCGCTTTGACGTCGGTGACGCTGGACAAGGGCCAGCGGTCGAGCACCGCTTTGATGACATAGGCATTGTAGCCGTACATCCAGTACGCGAGTGCGTCGCTGCGCTCCGGGAATCGATCCGGCGTTTTGTCCGGACTGTATTTACCGACGGCGGCCAGGTAGCCGTCCAGTTGTGATACCGAGTTCACCGATGTGTGCCAGCGATCGTAATCGACCCGGCCGGCCGGGGTGACGTATTCGCCAAGCAATTCATCGAAGGCGTCATGCGAGAAACCTTGCTCAGGAAACCCTGCCACGACGGGAGCGTCTATGATGACCCTACGCGGCCGGTTGACCCAGAAAAAGGTCGCCAGGACCAATGCAAGAACCAGCGAGATTGCTATTGCTATTGATGGTTTTGTCATATCGTACAAAGACCGGCCGGCGGATGAGTGTATTACAGCCCATCATCACCTAAACATCAGCGATGCGTCAGGTCTGTTGACAGTCGCCCCATTATGCTGACAGTCGTGCCAGTACCGTCTTGGAACAGCAGGAGGTTGGAATCATGAAGCCAAACACCCGATCCGCCGGCGGCGCCGTGCTGATGTTGTTGATGATTCCAGTCATTGTCGGACTGCTTGCCTGCATGCCGGTGCCTGTCGGCGATCCCGAGCGCAGCCGCATCGATCCGCAGATTACCGGCGTCTGGGTCTTACTCGACGACCGCGAGAATCCCGGATTTTTTGTGTTTGAGCCCTACGACAAACGAACCTGGCTGGTGACGGCTGTACCGATTGAGGAGAGCGATGACGTCGATTTTGGCGACCTTGAATCGAAAAGCTATGCTGATTTTGCAGAATTTATCGATAAAGAGCCGGTCGTCGGCCAGGACGGCCTTACCGCAGGAAAAATCGAGAACTACAAGGTATGGCGCACAAAGCTTGGCGGTCAGTGGTTCATGACCTGGGAGCCGAAGATGGTCTTTGCTGCCGAGGGCTTCGCACCGGAAGCGTGGTTCGTGTTTCGCCTGGACCTGCCGGATGAGAACACGCTAGAGCTGACCATGCTCGACGACGACTTGTTCGACGACGTCGAGGAAACCAGGCGAGCCTACGAGCGGGTGATCAAGAAAAACGTCAGGAACGAGGATTTGTACGATGAGGACCCGATGCGCTTTTTCCGGGTCAAGCCAGAGCACCTTGATTTTTTCGAAGACCTGGCTCGTGAAGTGACCAATAATTGACCGAGGCGTCCTGATGTATTCACATTTCGATTCCAACACCTGGGTAACGCCGTTTGGCCTGATCTTCCTTGCTGCTATTGCAGCGGCCTGGTGGCTTGCCCGTCGCAATGCGGTCTCGATCAATATCGATGGTTCTCACGTGGACCTGCTGATGCCCATCACGATCATCGTTGGCATTGCCGGCGGCACCCTGCTGTCCCTGTTCATGCCAATGGACCAGATGATCGCCGGCGAAATGATGCAGACCGGTGTCCGCATACGCCTGTTCGGCATACTGGCGACCGGCGCCGTCGCGGTTTTCGTCTATAGCCGTATCGTCAAACTGTCGTTTCGTCGCCTGCTGGATGTATTCGCTTTGCCCACGATCGCCGGACTCATGATTCACCGCGCCGGCTGTTTTTTCGCCGGCTGCTGCTGGGGAGATATTGTCTCCAATGAGCATTCCACGAGCTTCGCATCGCAGGTTCAGACCCTGCCGTTCCTGAGCATGCTGAGCAGCGGCGTGCAGTATCCACCGGGCAGCCTGCCGTACCAACAGCACCTTGCGATGGGTCTCATTGAGCCAGGCGCGCTGGCTTCGCTGCCCGTTTACCCGGTGCAGCTCTATGAGTGCGCCTTGCTGCTGGTCACGCTCATCGCGTTATGGCGTTTTCCCTGGCGGCAATTTCCGGCTGGAGTGCTGGCTGTAATCGTTGTCTGTGCTTATGCCTTTATTCGATTTTTCATCGAGTATTTACGGGCCGATGGACATATCGTGTTGGGCAACATGACGGTGACCCAGTTGCAATGCCTGTTCCTTCTGCTGAGTGGTGTACTGCTCCCCGGCATGCTCGTTAGAACGAAGGGCGAACCACTCGTGAAGGGCTGACCATCGAAAACGTTTTCGTCGTATCATTGCGGCGTGCAAACTGTGATCGACATCCGTGGCCTCACGAAAACCTACGCCGGTGGGTTTGAGGCGCTCAAGAACGTCAGCCTGGCCATCAACAAAAGCGAAATCTTTGCGCTGCTCGGCCCGAATGGCGCCGGCAAAACGACGTTGATCAACATTGTCTGTGGGATCACCCGTCTGACCCGGGGCGAAGTACTGGTTGACGGTGACGATATCGTCAGCGACTTTCGCCTGACTCGTGCCAAGATCGGTCTCGTGCCCCAGGAAATGCCAACGGAGAGCTTCGAAACGGTGTGGAACACGTGCCGGTTCAGCCGCGGCCTGTTCGGCAAGGCCGCCAATCCTGAACATCTGACGAAAGTGCTGAAGTCGCTGTCTCTCTGGGACAGGAAAGACACGAAAAGCATGGAGTTATCCGGTGGCATGAAGCGCCGCGTGCTTATTGCCAAAGCGCTGGCCCATGAGCCGGAAATCCTGTTTCTTGACGAACCGACCGCGGGTGTCGATGTCGAGCTTCGTCAGGACATGTGGAACGTGGTGAAGGCGCTGCGCGAGGAGGGCGTGACCGTTATTCTTACCACGCACTATATTGAAGAAGCAGAACAACTTGCCGACCGCGTTGGCGTCATCAATCACGGCGAGATCATCCTCGTCGAGGAAAAAGACAGGCTTATGCGTGAGATGGGCAAAAAACAGCTAACGCTGCACCTGTACGAACAGCTGGATACAGTCCCGGCATCGCTCAACAAATACAATCTCGAGTTGAGTGATGACCGGCAGGCTCTCGTTTACAACTATGACACCAAAGGTAAACACACCGGTATCACGGACCTGATCAAAGAGTTGCGCGATGCCGAAATTCGATTCAATGATCTGCAGACGTCGCAGAGTTCGCTCGAGGATATTTTCGTAGACCTGGTACACAAAGCACAATGAACTTTCACGCTGTACAAGCTATTTACCGTTACGAAATGGCGCGCATGTTCCGGACCGTGGTGCAGAGCATCGTTGCACCAGTGCTGTCCACATCCCTGTATTTCGTAATTTTTGGTTCCGCAATCGGTTCGCGAATTACGGAAATCGACGGTGTTAGCTACGGATCGTTTATCGTGCCGGGTCTGATCATGCTTTCGGTCATGACCGAAAGCATTTCCAACTCTTCGTTTGCCATTTACTTCCCGAAGTTTACCGGCACGATTTTCGAGGTGCTGTCGGCACCCGTGTCCTACGGCGAAGTGCTGTTGGGTTATGTTGGCGCGGCGGCGACCAAGTCGGTCATCATCGGCACGATTATTCTCGCAACCGCGAGCTTGTTCGTAGATCTGGAAATCGCCCACCCGGTGATCATGATCGCTTTCCTGTTGCTAACCTGCGTGTCGTTCTGCCTGTTCGGCTTTATTCTCGGAATCTGGGCAGACGGCTGGGAGAAGCTCACGATTGTGCCGATACTGGTCATCATGCCGCTGACGTTTCTGGGCGGGACGTTTTATTCGATCAGCATGCTCCCCCCAGCCTGGCAAACTCTCAGCCTGTTCAACCCCGTGGTGTACCTGATTAGTGGTTTCCGCTGGAGTTTCTACGAAAATGCCGACGTCAGTGTTGCCCTGAGCCTGGGAATGGCGATTATCTTCCTGGCGGCCTGCCTGCTAACCGTGCGCTGGATATTCAAGACAGGCTACAAGCTCAGAACCTGAGCCTGATTTCAGGCGATAACCCCGAATAGTCGACCGACACCTGCTGTCAGTGCCATCGCGAACGCGCCCCAGAAAAGCACCCTGACACTGCCGAGAGCAATAGGCGCACCGCCGGCACGGGCGGCGAGACCGCCAAGAAACGCGAGGAAGACAAGAGATGATGCGGCGACCGCCGGTATCAGCCGTGGCCCAGGAATAAACCACGCAACGATCAATGGCAGTGCGGCACCCACGATGAAAGTTCCAGCCGACGAAAATGCCGCTTGAACGGGTTGAGCCGTGACAACATGCGATATGCCTATTTCATCCCGCGCATGCGCCGCCAGCGCGTCGTGGGCCATCAGTTGATCGGCAACCTGCATCGCGAGCTCGGGTTCAAGCCCTCGACCTTCGTAGATTTCGGCAAGCTCCTCTTTCTCAGACTCATAGTTTTCCTCGAGCGATATCCGTTCGAGTTCGAGGTCGGCGTTCTCCGTATCGGACTGAGAGCTGACAGATACATATTCACCGGCCGCCATCGACATTGCGCCTGCGACTAATCCGGCAACGCCGGCAAGAAGTATATTGTCGTGCGCAGTACTTGCTGCTGCAACACCGATGATCAGGCTTGCTGTCGAGACAATACCATCATTGGCACCCAGGACTGCAGCACGCAGCCAGCCCACGCGATGTGCTCTGTGTTGTTCGTGGAGACTCATGAAAAAACTCGCTGGAAAACAGTAAAAGGGAGGCAGTCATTCAAATTTGATCGGCATCCTACCACGCGTATAGTGTTTGTTCTCGCTGCCATGCATTAGGCTGCTTATGTACCGATTCATGCACATGGCTACGCTCGTAATCGCTGGCGAGATCATCTTTGGCCTGCCTTTCCACACTGCACGTTTCTTCCGGCCAACGCTACTCGAGGCTTTCGGGTTTACGAATACTCAGCTCGGTGATGTATTCGCCATTTACGGCGTGACAGCAATGATCGCCTATTTCCCAGGCGGCATACTGGCCGACCGATTCTCGGCAAGAGCGCTGTTGACCATTTCGCTTGTCACGACCGGTGTCGGCGGATTCTATATGGCCACGTACCCCGGAACCCTCGGTATGGCATTGCTTTATGGTTACTGGGGCGTAACGACCATTTTGCTTTTCTGGGCGGCGCTTATTCGTGCCACCCGGGAATGGGGTGGCACCACATCGCAGGGCAGGGCATTCGGTATTCTCGATGGTGGCCGTGGTGTTGCTGCCGCGCTTTTTGCAACGCTGGCCGTTTTTGTGTTCGCGGGGTTTCTGCCGGGCAACGCAGCGCTTGCTAGTGACGAAGAGCGTCGCGCCGCGTTTCGCGTCGTAATTCTGCTGTATTCATTTGCTGCCATTGGAGCAGCCCTGCTCACCTGGTTTCTGATTCCCACGGCAAAACACTTTGGCGACTCCAGCCGAAGCCTTTTTCACGGTGCGGCGGTGGTAATTACTCGCCCACTCGTATGGGCGCAGGCCGCGGTCATTGTCTGTGCTTACTGCGGCTACAAAGGCCTGGATAATTACTCGCTTTATGCGGTGCAGGTTCTCGGCATGAATGAAGTGGAGGGCGCGCGGTTGGCGGCGTACGGTTCCTACATTCGACCGGTGGCGGCGGTCGCGGCCGGCTTCCTCGCAGACCGCTGGAGCGCGAGCAGGACCATCGGTGCTTCATTCATTGTTCTGCTCTTTACCTATGCGATGCTCTCAATTGCCCTGCCGGACGGGCCCGGGCTTGCAGTCATCTACGCGAATATTTTCGTCAGTTTCTTTGCCGTGTTCGCGCTACGCGGCGTATATTTTGCGTTGCTCGAAGAAAACAAGACGCCGGCATATTACACGGGGGCGGTGACAGGCATGGTTTCGTTCGTTGGCTACACGCCGGAAATTTTCTTTGCGCCGATTACAGGCCGAATCCTGGATGCGTCGCCAGGCATTGTGGGGCATCAAAACTACTTCCTGTTTCTGACGGCCGTGGTCGTGATTGGCATCCTCGTTGTAGCGGGCCTGCTGCGGCTGCAGCGGTCAAACTCGCACCTGGGTTGGCCGCATGATCCCGCGCTCGAGATGAAATCAAGCACGAAATAATTGCTGCCGATGATGGGTCTACTTGAATACCGCCGCGGGAGGCTCTCATGTCGAACAAAGTCCGAATAAGAGAACAATTACAAAGAAACGCGGTTGCACTCATCAGTCTTGTCATTGCCATCAGCAGCCTTGGCTATAACACCTGGCGAAATGAGGCCAGTGAGCACAACCGAAATCAACGCCTTTTGTCGATGGAAGTGCTGCGAAACGTCGGCGAACTTCAGCAGGTCGTCTATCATCGTCACTGGGACATGGATGCGACCGACAAAGGCAATCCACGAACCGGCTGGGCGCTTGTGCTGACCATCAAGGATCTCTCACAGGTGCTCGATGGACAGGTCCCGGTATCCGGCACGGAGCTGTGGCAGGTGTGGGACAGGAATTGGCAAGGCCTTGGGCCGGACAGGGACAGCTACGACAGAATAATTGAAGCCCTCGCGGCGGTACGAAAGGACACGCATGCATTGCTGCAGAGCCTCGACTGACGCATAATTTTTGGCAGGCTGAAATTGCACACAAATGGGGAAAATCATGCATAAGTACATCGTCGTGTTCCTGGCCGTGGCACTCGCCGCCTGCCAACCGGCAAGCGAGTCTCAAACAGACAGCGCCGCCGAAAAAATAGCAGGCGACGCGCCGGCAGAGGAAAACACCCGGCTTCTGACTGTGCTCGATGCGCAGCCAGAAGATGTTCAAGCTCGTTATCAACATCGTCATCCGAAGGAAACGCTGCAGTTTCTCGGCATTGAGCCGGGCATGATCGTTGTGGAGGGGCTCCCGGGCCGCGGCTGGTACACGAGAATCCTGCTGCCGTATCTCGGGAAAGACGGCCATTTGATCGGTGCCACCTATGCGATGGACATGTGGCCGAATTTTGCTTTCGCCAACGCAGAATTTTTGGAGATGCAGAGCACCTGGACCACGGACTGGCCGGCCGGTGCAGAAGAATGGCGCGACGAGGATAGCGCGACGGTGACCGCCTTCAATTTTGGAGCGATGCCTGAATCGATTGCAGGCACGGCTGACGTCGTGTTCCTGGCGAGAGTGCTGCACAACCTCGCAAACTTCGAAGAAGAAGGGGGTTTCCTGACCGAGGCGATGGCTGATGTTTATTCCGCGCTCAAGCCTGGCGGTGTATTAGGCATAGTGCAGCATCAGGCGCGCGACGACATGTCAGATGAATTCGCAGACGGAAGCCACGGTTATCTCAAAAAGTCGTTCGTCATCGCCGCGGTGGAACAGGCCGGTTTCGAGTTTGTCGCTGAAAGCAATATCAACGAAAATCCGCAGGATCAGCCCAGTGAGGAGGACGTCGTCTGGCGCCTGCCGCCGAGCTTAGGCACCAGCCAGGACAATCCCGAACTCAAAGCCGAGATGGAAGCGATCGGCGAATCAAATCGCATGACACTGAAATTCCGTAAGCCTCAATAGACTTCGGTTCGTCAGGTCATATCGAAGACCAGGAACTCAGCTTCCGTGATGGCTGAAATTTGCAGCGCACGCTCGTTTTCAATCTGCGCGCCATCGCCGGCTGAAAGCTGCTGTCCGTTGACCGCAATGTCCCCGTCGACAACCTGAACGAACACTTTGCGATCGGGCCGCAATTCGAGTGACAGCTCGTTGTCTGCCTCTAGAACGCTTGCATAAAGGTCGACGTCCTGGTGGATCGTTATCGAGCCGTCGCGGCCATCGCGTGAGCCGACTAATCGCAAACGATTGAGCTTTTCTTCTCGCGAAAAGCGTGTTTGTTCGTAGCCGGGTTCAAGACCCGTCTTCTCAGGATAGATCCAGATTTGCAGCAAGTGCAGCTCTTTGTCCTGGGAATGATTGTACTCGCTGTGCTGCACGCCAGTACCGGCAGTCATGCGCTGTATTTCTCCGGCCGTGATTACTGTGCCATTACCCATGCTGTCTTTGTGCGCAATCTCGCCATCGATAACGTAAGTGACAATTTCCATGTCCCTGTGCGGATGCGTTCCAAAGCCTTTTCCGGGCGCGATACGATCTTCGTTGATTACGCGCACCTTGCCAAACTGCACGCGCTCCGGATTCTGGTACTCGGCAAACGAAAACGTGTGTTTTGCACGCAGCCAGCCGTGATCGGCACTGCCTCTGGATTCGGATTGAATAACGTCCAGCATGATTTTCTTACTCCTCAGTCTTACGCTGCTCGCGGCGCGAGATGAACAATGTCTGCAATATGTGCACGCGCCGCATCCATCGACTCTTCTGCCTGGCTGTTGAGTTTGTCGGCGGCGATGACTTCAACGTCGGTGATGCCGATAAATGCCAAGGCATGTTTGAGATACGGAGTCGCGAAGTCGACGGCACTGCCGACGGGAACACCGCCGGTTGCAACCACAAGATACGCTTTCTTGCCCTCGAGCAGGCCTTTGGGCCCATTTTCCGTGTAACGAAAAGTCAGCCGTGCACGGGCGATCATGTCGATCCATGCTTTCAGCGCTGCGGGGATCGAGAAGTTGTATACCGGCGTGCCGATAATGAGAATGTCCGCAGCTTTGAGTTCGGCAACCAGGCTATCCGACAACGCCAGCGCGTCGCGATGCTGATCCGTGCGAGACTCATCGGGCGTGAAGTTGGCCTCGATCCAGGCTTCATCGACGAACGGCACACCTGCCGACAGATCGCGGCGAACCGTCTGTACGTCGCCATGGCGATCCTGTAGCGCTGCGATGAGGTCACGCGTCAGTTCACGGCTGGCCGAGCCTGCCGTTCGTCCGCTGGCACTTACCGCGAGTACCCGGGTTATTTCGTCCTGCATGTCTTGCTCTCCTGTCTGGGCTTTGCCCGGTAACGATGAACAGAGTGTCTATATTGACAATACCGGGATAAAGGCTACTCTGGAGATAAGATTGTTCGTGAAATCGCAACAATATGGATAAATGCTGTCGTCGAGGCCGGGAGCTTCACCGCGGCGGCGGAACGGCTGAATGCGGCAAAATCGGCCATAAGCCGGCGGGTATCGGGACTGGAGGAACGGCTGGGTGTCCAGCTCTTGCGCCGGACAACACGGGTTCTCAACCTGACGGAGACCGGCAGCAGCTTTTACGAACACAGTGCCAGGATACTGGCGGATCTGAACGAGGCCGAAGCCGCGGTTCAGCAGGAGCATGGAGAGCTCCGCGGCACGCTGCGGGTTGCGTTGCCCCTGTCATTCGGTGTGCGCCATATGTGCACGCCCATTGCGGCTTTCAGCAAACTGCATCCGAATGTGGAGTTTGACCTGGATCTCAATGACCGCCGCATTGATTTAATCGAGGAGGGTGTCGACGTCGCGGTTCGCATCGGGCGCTTGCAGGATTCATCGTATATAGCCAGGCGCCTTTTCGACATGCGTTCGGTCGTCTGTGCATCACCTCACTACCTGAGCGTCCACGGTGAACCAGAGACGCCAGGCGATCTGCGTCATCATCGTTGTCTTGTTTACTCCAACCTGGCGGACCCCAACAAATGGACGTACGTTGATAAGGAAGGCGACAAGCGTACGATCGAAGTGAAATCCATATTATCGGCGAGCAGCGGCGATTTCCTCGCAAACGCCGCGGCGCATGGTATGGGTCTCGTCATTCAACCCACATTTATTGCTTCCGAATCGATTCGTCGCGGCA
Source organism: uncultured Woeseiaceae bacterium (assembly GCA_947258485.1). Taxonomy (GTDB): domain Bacteria; phylum Pseudomonadota; class Gammaproteobacteria; order Steroidobacterales; family Woeseiaceae; genus UBA1847. Next base: position 2,443 of record CAMYIS010000077.1, on the reverse strand, counting down.
ACCTCGTGCCGATTCTGGCGGACTACGACTGGCCAGCAACGCCCGCTTATGCAATTTATCCGCCGACGCGGCATCTTTCGTACCGAGTACGTGCTTTTATCGATTTTCTGGTAGAGCGTTTTTCCGGCACGCCCCGGTGGGATCGAGATTGCAAAGCGCCTACGACGAAGATGGAGTCAGTGACTTGAATGCAGCCAGCGCTCGTTCGCGTGACGACTTGAGGTCAACAACGGGCTCCGGGTAATCGTCGCCGATCGTCACGCCAGCCTCTGTAAGCACGTCCTGCGGCGCTTCCCATGGGTTGTGAATGAACTTATCGGGCATTGCGGCGAGTTCGGGTACGTAATGTCGGACATAGCCGCCCTCCGGGTCGAATTTTTTTCCCTGTGTAACCGGGTTAAAAATCCTGAAGTAAGGAGCTGCGTCCGCACCGCAGCCTGCGATCCACTGCCAGCTGGCGCTGTTGTTCGCGAGATCGGCATCGACGAGCGTATCCCAGAACCATTTTGCGCCATGGTGCCAGTGCTGTAACAGGTTCTTGACCAGGAACGAACCGACAATCATGCGCACCCGGTTGTGCATGTAGCCCGTGCGCCAAAGTTCGCGCATACCGGCATCGACGATCGGATAGCCCGTTCTGCCATGTTGCCAGCGTTTTAGTGACTCGTCGTCGTCCCGCCAGGGAAAGCGATCAAACTTGCGCTGCAGGTTGTCCGTAGTAATTGTTGGTTCGTTGTACAGAAGATTATTGGAGAACTCCCGCCAGCCGAGTTCGCTGAGAAAGCGATCAGCATCAGTTGTAAGTTCGGCAAACCACACCTGGTTCGGTGAAACCTCGCCGAAGTGTAAATGCGGCGAGAGCCGCGACACGTATTGCTGATCAGGGCGATTGCGGCCTTCGTCGTAATGGCCGATCCCTGACGACAAAAAGGTCTCCAGCCTTTTCGCGGCGCCGTCTTCGCCCGGCGACCACATCTCGGACATCTCCGAATACCAATTGATGTTCGGCATCAGCTCGAGTTCATCGATCGAAAGACCTGCGCCGGCTTCATAAAGCGGGATGTCGTCTGGCGCCGGCAGCGGTTGCCGGGGCGGAATTCCGTTTTTCAAACAGCCTTTCCGGTAGAACGGCGTAAAAACCCTGTAAGGAGTACCATCGGGCTTATTGGTATTAGGCGGCTCGAAAAGAACGGATCCGTTATAGCTCTTAACAGGAACCGAGTCGCCAAGCAGCCTGTCCTTGATTATCGTATCGCGTGCAATCCGCCAGGGTTCATAGCAACGATTCCAGAACACTCCCTGTGCCTGAACATCGCCTACGAGTTCGGGCAGGATGGCCTCTGCATCGCCGCGAAGGAAGACCAGGCGGCCATTCAATGACGCATTGAGGCTCGAGAGACTCTGGTGCAGCCACCAACGGCTCGCAGCCCCCATTCTCCAGTCGCCGGCGTTCTCGTCGTCGAGAATATAAATCGGTAGGATAGGCCGACCCTGCCGTACGGCAGCATCGAGCGCCGGATTGTCCGCCAGGCGAAGGTCCTGCCGAAACCAGACAATTAAAGGTGCAGAATCAGACATCGAGTTTCCGGATCCATTGGAGTCGAAGATCGACCATTAGTATAGGTCCAACGACTCACGAGAGACGTAATCATTTGTAACACAGTGCATTGAACGGGGTTTAGCAGAAATGAGAGTCGCAATCATTGGCGGTACCGGGTTTGTCGGCGGTCATTTGACCGATGCTTTGCTGGCCGCCGGCCACGAGGTCTCACTGTTGGTGCGTGCCGGCAGCGAGTCAAAAGCGCGCCGGTCGGAGCGTATTCGAACATCGCCCGGCGATATTTCTTCCGCGGACGCGCTGAAATCGGTTATGGCGGGGTGTTCTGCCGTCATCTACAACGTTGGCATCCTGCGGGAATTTCCGAGCCGCGGGATCACGTTTGAGGAATCCCAGTACCAGGGGCTCGTACGCACTGTCGAAGCGGCGCGCGCGGCCGGCGTAGATCGGCTCTTGCTCATGAGCGCCAATGGGGTGAAGCAACCGGGAACCCCGTACCAGGAAACCAAGTTTCGGGCCGAAGAGTATGCGCGGCAGAGCGGGCTTGACGTAACCGTGCTGCGTCCCTCGGTGATCTTCGGCGATCCCGAGGGGAAAATGGAATTCGCCACGCAGCTGTTCAACGATATGGTGCGCCCGCCGATTCCGGCCGTTAGTTTTTTCTCGGGCCGCAGTCCGGATAAGGGCGCGGTCGTGATGTCGCCGGTCCATATCGACGACGTTGCGAGTGCATTTGTTGCGGTGCTGGAAAACGACAAGTCGATTGGACAAACGTATGCCCTTGGCGGACCCGAGGTTTTGTCCTGGCAGACGATGGTTCGTCGTATCGCTGAGGCGACGGGCCGGACCAAGTGGCTCCTGCCGATGCCGATCTGGATCATGCGA
>CAMYIS010000076.1 GCA_947258485.1 uncultured Woeseiaceae bacterium | reverse complement strand
CAATGCGTATCCCGGAACCCGCTACGGCATCCCCTGCCCGGTCGTCATGCGCGCCTCGTTCGGCATCATCGGCTCGAACGTACCTTCGCTGATCCGCGCTGTCGTCGCCTGCGGCTGGTTCGGCATCCAGACCTTGTTCGGCGGCATTGCGATTCACCTCATGTTGTCCGCGATGTTCGGCGGTTGGGCGGCGCTGGGCGGCGTAGGCGAAGTCCTCGGTTTCTTCATCTTCTGGGTCGCCAACCTCGCGGTCGTCATCCGCGGCTCGGAGTCCATCAAACACCTCGAAGCACTCGCCGCACCGCTGCTGCTGATTGTGGCGATCGGCCTGGTCGTCTGGGCACTGCCGAAAATCTCCCTCAGCGAAGTGCTGTCCACGCCGGCTACGCGGCCTGCGGACCAGCCGTTCTTTGGCTATTTCATGGCCGGACTTACTGCGATGGTCGGCTTCTGGGCCACGCTGTCGCTGAACATCCCCGATTTCAGCCGCTTCGCAAGAACGCAGCGCAGCCAGGTGCTGGGGCAGATCATCGGCCTGCCGCTGACAATGCTGCTGTTTGCCGGTCTCGGCGTGGTGCTCACGGCTGCGTCGTTCGAACTCACGGGCGAGGCGATTTCCGACCCCATCAACCTGATCGGCCGCATCGACAATAACTTTATGGTCGTGATTGCGATGCTCATGATTATCCTCGCGACAATCTCGACCAACACGGCCGCGAATATCGTGTCGCCCACAAACGTGTTTCAGAACGTGGCTCCGAAAATTATCGACGAGAAACGCGGTGTGCTGATCACGGGTTTTATCGGCGTTCTGCTGATGAGCTGGGAGCTTTTGAAGAAAATGGGCTGGCTCGATACGGACGTGAGCGTCGAGAGCCTCTACTCGAACTGGCTGCTGGGCTACTCCAGCCTGCTCGGGCCCATTGCAGGTATCATGATCGTCGACTATTTTCTTATCAAGAAACAGGCCTACAATCTGCTGGCACTGTACCAGGACAATGCAGGATACCCGGCCTGGAACAAATCGGGCTTTATTGCGTTCCTGGTACCCGTGGCACTGACGCTGATCGCCGTCACGACGGGTAAGCTGGGCTGGTTCTATGACTACGGCTGGTTTACGGGCTCTATTCTCGGCGGCCTCATTTATTACTTCGTCGCTCGCGGCGAAATCGGGAGTTCAACATGACGGTACTCATCAAAGGCGGCACTGTCGTCAACGCAGAACAGTCTTTCCGGGCGGACGTGCTTTGCCAGGACGGTGTCATTACGGCGGTGGGCAAAGACCTCGACACACCGAAAGGTGCAGCCGTTATCGATGCGGGGGGCCAGTACGTGATGCCCGGTGGCATTGACCCGCACACGCACATGCAGCTGCCCTTCATGGGCACGGTGACGAGCGAAGACTTCTATACCGGCACCGCGGCAGGTCTTGCCGGTGGTACGACAATGATCATCGACTTCGCGATACCCAACCCGCAGCAGAACGTCATGGAGACTTACATGCAGTGGCGTGACTGGGCCGAAAAGTCCGTTTCGGACTATTCTTTTCATGTCGCAATCACTTGGTGGGACGACACCGTCTACGAAGATATGGGCACGCTCGTGCGCGATCACGGCGTCAACAGCTTCAAGCATTTCATGGCGTACAAGGGCGCCATCATGGCCGACGACGAAGTTCTTGTGAACAGTTTTTCGCGCGCACTGGAACTGGGCGCGATTCCTACGGTGCATGCCGAGAACGGTGAGCTGGTTTTTCGCCTGCAAAAAGAGCTGTTCGAAAAGGGCATCACCGGCCCGGAAGCTCACCCGCTGTCGCGGCCCCCGGAGGTCGAAGGAGAAGCAGCTAATCGCGCGATACGTATCGCAGAGGTCCTGCACGTGCCGCTGTATATCGTCCACAACTCTTGCCGGCAGTCGCTCGAAGCTATTACGCGCGCTCGCAATGAAGGCCAGCGTGTCTTCGGCGAAGTACTCGCCGGGCACCTGCTGATCGACGATTCGGTCTACCGTGACCCGGACTTTGAAGTAGCCGCAGCGCACGTCATGAGCCCGCCGTTTCGTTCGAAGGAAAACCAGGAAGCTCTCTGGCATGGCCTGCAGTCAGGCAACCTGCAGACGACGGCCACCGATCACTGCTGTTTCTGCGCCGATCAGAAAGCCGCCGGCAAAGACGACTTCCGCATCATACCCAACGGCACCGCAGGCATCGAAAACCGCATGGAAGTACTATGGCACCACGGCGTCGGCACCGGTCGACTCACCATGAACGAATTCGTCAAAGTCACCTCGACCAACGCCGCGCAGATATTCAATATTTATCCGAAAAAAGGCAGCGTTTCGGTCGGCGCCGATGCCGATATCGTCGTGTGGGATCCAGCGGCGAGCAAGACGATCTCGGCGAAGACGCATCATCAGAAGATCGACTACAACATCTTTGAAGGCATGACGGTTACGGGCTGCGCGTCGCACACGATAAGCCACGGCCGGGTCGTATATGCCGACGGCGAGCTCAACGTCGAACGCGGCGCCGGTCGTTACGTTGACCGTCCGCCCTTCGCCCCCTACTACGACGCGCTGAAGATCCAGGCAAAACAAGCGCAGCCGGTAGCGGTACGGCGCTGATTTTGGTACTCCAATGAGTAAAAGCGAACAGCAGGCCGATATCCGCAGCAACCGTCTGGACAAAGACCAGATAGCCAAGAATTTTGGCGACCTGCATCCGCCCTTGTCTCGCTCCGAAGCATTGATCGAAGCCGATCGCTGTTATTTTTGTTTCGACGCGCCCTGCACGACGGCCTGTCCAACCGGCATCGATATACCGGGCTTCATTCAGAAAATTCGCAGCGACAACATTCGCGGTTCCGCGCACACCATACTCAGGGAAAACATCATGGGCGGCATGTGCGCGCGCGTCTGTCCGACCGAGGTGCTTTGCGAAGAAGCCTGCGTCAGGAATACGCATGAGGAAAAGCCCGTGGAAATCGGGCTGCTGCAACGCTACGCGACCGATCCGATATTCGATAAGGGAACACCGCTTTTCTCGCGGGCTGCAGCCACGGGCAAGAAGGTTGCAGTAATTGGTGCCGGTCCCGCGGGCCTGTCCTGCGCGCATCGGCTCGCCATGCTTGGTCACGACGTAGTCGTTCTCAATCGTGACGACAAACCCGGCGGACTGAACGAATACGGCATCGCCGCGTACAAGACGATCGATGATTTTGCGCAGAAAGAAGTCGAGTACATTTTGTCGATCGGCGGTATCGAACTGCGCAACGGCGAAACACTTGGCAAGGACTTCACGCTGCAGGAGCTTCGTGACGCTTATGACGCAGTATTCATCGGTATCGGTCTCGGATCGACGAATGCGCTCGGCCTCGATCGCGAGTCACTGTCGGGCGTCGGCAGTGCCATTGAGTACATCGCGGAAATTCGCCAGGCCGACGACCTCGGCAAGCTGCCCGTCGGACGCCGGGTTGTGGTGATCGGCGGCGGCATGACGGCCATCGATATTGCCGTGCAAAGCAAACGCCTGGGCGCCGAG
>CAMYIS010000075.1 GCA_947258485.1 uncultured Woeseiaceae bacterium | reverse complement strand
TTTCTCGAGACGGAGAACGTCACCTTTTGCCGCGCGGTACTGTTTGCCGCCGCTGCGAAATACCGCATACATTATGTTTGCTCCAAAACGTCAGTCGCAATCTCTGCAACTCACTGAGAATTAAGAATTTTTTGTGGGACGATCAAACTGCCGCGCAAGCAAAAACCGGCGGGCGCCACGAAAGAGCGGGAATTCTATAGACTCCGCCGCCCGGGGTCAACGTCCGGGGGGCGCAGAATTTTATCAAATTTCAATAGCTTGCAAACTCGTAAGGCGATCCGGAAATCCGCAACCAATCTCGCCAATAGCAACGCTTTCAGGCATTATCGCCAAACCTATGCAATTGGCCGAAAAAACAGCCGTTCCCCTTGGCTTCGACGACGTCGCAGCGCTAGCCGCTGACGATATGCGAGCCGTCGACCGGCTTGTTGCCGTGAGCCTCAAGAGCGACGTTGCTCTCGTATCGCAAGTCTCGGAATACATCGTCATGAGCGGCGGCAAACGGCTGCGCCCGCTCATTGTGCTGCTCGCCGCCCGCGCCCTGGGTTATGAAGGTGAGCAACACGTCCGCGCCGCAACCATCATCGAGTTCATCCATACGGCCACCCTGCTCCACGATGACGTCGTCGACTCATCGGATCGCCGGCGCGGCATGGATTCGGCAAATACCGTGTTTGGCAATCAGGCCAGCGTCCTGGTCGGCGATTTCCTGTATTCGCGGTCGTTCCAGATGATGGTCGACATCGACGACATGCGCATCATGCAAATCCTCGCCGATGCCACCAACACGATCGCGGCCGGCGAAGTCATGCAGCTCATGAATGTCCACGATCCCGACACCAGCGAAGACGACTACCGCCAGGTGATTTACCGCAAAACAGCCCGGCTGTTCGAGGCCGGTGCCCAGATTGCCGCCGTGCTGGCCGCACGGAATGCGTCAGACGAAGCCGCGATGGTCGAGTATGGGCAGAATCTCGGTACGGCATTCCAACTCGTCGACGACGCACTTGACTTCGATGCATCACCCGAAGAACTCGGCAAAAATCTCGGCGATGACCTGGCGGAGGGCAAAGCGACGCTGCCACTCATACATGCAATGCGCGTCGGCTCGAAGAGCGAACGTGCCCTGATCCGCGAAGCTATCGTCGAAGGCGGGCTCGGGAAGCTCGACAAGATCCAGGCGATCATTGAATCAACCGGCGCACTGGAGTACACGGCACAAAGAGCGCATGAGGCCGCCGATATCGCCATCGCCGCGCTGTCCGATATTCCCGACTCAGAGTACAAACAGGCACTGATCTGTGTAACGGCTAGATGGATCGGTTCAACACGCCGTGGCGGGTCACGTCGGCCGCTATCTACACAACGCCCACCGATTCCCGCGTCTACGGTACGCTCGACATCGATGTCACGCGCGCAAAACGCTTCCTCGAAGAGAAGCGTGCGGCAGGTGTGAAAATCACGATGACCCATCTCGCTACGGCCGTGCTGGCGCGCGCTGTCGCTTTCGACGTACCCGAGATGAACTGTTTCATTCGGCGCGGCGCTGTTGTCGGGCGGGAGCGTCTCGACGTCATGGTCCCGATTTCTGTCGGTGGCGACTCTGGCGTCACAGCCGCGATTGTCAAGGACGCGCATGCGCGAACCGTGACCTCGATCGCCGAGGAAGTCCGAGACAAAGCTGCCAGCGGCCGTTCCGGTGTTGAAACCAAAGCGGTACAAAACAAATATCTGCTGAATCGCATTCCCTGGCCGTTCAGGCGTCCGGCGTTCCGTTTCCTGAAGTGGATCACGGTCGACATGGGTATCGAGATCAAGGCGCTGGGGCTCTCGGCGCACAGCTTCGGCTCGTTCGTCGTTTCCGACATCGGCAGTTTCGGCCTCAATACCGGCATGACGTCGTTGATGCCGGCCGCGAAGGTCCCTGCCGTGATCGTACTCGGCAAAGTCGAGGAGAAGCCCGTCGTTCGCCGTGGCGAGATCGTCATCCGAACGGTACTGCCGTTCACCGGCACATTCGACCACCGTATCGTCGACGGCATGCAGATTGGCAAGCTCGCCCGCGGCATCAAGCGAAACTTTCGAAAACCCGAGTGGCTCGACGAAATACCTGTGAAAGAGCTCGAAAACTGCCTTTTTTCCGCGCGTGACTGAGCTTTCCCGGGACCGACAGACTGTGTATGATTGCGCGCGTTCGGGGTGTAGCTCAGCCTGGTAGAGCACTGCCTTCGGGAGGCAGGGGCCGGAGGTTCAAATCCTCTCACCCCGACCAAGATCAAAAAGAAAAGGCCCTTACAACTTGTTGGGGCCTTTTTCTTTTTGGGCTTGGGAGGGAATTGGAACCGAATAAAAGGTTCACACCGAGGCCAACGCAGTTGGCCGACAAGCCGACCACAGGTCGGCTCATCCTCTCACCCCGACCAAAATCAAAAAGAAAAGGCCCTTACAACTTGTTGGGGCCTTTTTCTTTTTGGGCTTGGGAGCGGCTGGTTAGACGGGCCGAAGAGGTGAGCTAGTCATTACGTGGATAATAGCCAGCGCAATGCATTGGCCGCACTACGTTCAGGGAGCTTGAGTATCCCGGAGTACAGAGCTCTCGTGACATTACAGACCAAACCTCTGTCGACGCCGGGGTCGTAAGAGTTTTCCATAGCCGCTACGTTGTCTGCCCCGAATTCATCGAACAGCTCTTCGAATATTGGCCCAAGGTCAGGCCAGACGTCCTTCTCTGCCGGGAGTTGCCTGTCGGCATGGTAGGTCCTTAGCGTTACATCCAGAGTATCAAGCTCGCGGCCTTTGGTAATTTCCGAATAGACCGTCGATGTATTGTGAGGACCGGCTTGCGGAATCAGCAATGACAGACATGGCTCAATACCATCGAGTCGTAATTCGTCCAGTTGATCTACGATCAATTGGGCATAAGCGATGATCGCCTCATCTGAGGCTCCGGGAAGCAGACGCTCCATCAATTTGGCCTGCTTGGCCCTTAGCGCATCACTAACCTGTTTGTCAGTGAGATCCTGCCCGACCAATTGCTTGTACGTGACGATCAAACCGTCATAAAAAGCAGGATCGTATTCCCGCAGCGTCTGATAAGCGGGAATGTCGCTTAATGATTGCTCGAACATTGCGACTACATGAGATGAATGGACAGGAGTATCGCGGCCCGACGCTGGTATAGCCTGCTCTGCGACAATTTCTTCGCCGGTATTCACTGCAGGAGCGCGACGTCGCAGCGAATCGCATTCATTCTGCGAAGCCTCGAGCTGCTTCTCAAGATCGGCGAGGGCCTGGTTTCTCGACTCCAGTACCCGAGACTTCTTCTCCAGCTCTTCTTTGAGATCCGTGACGTTTCTCTCGAGAACATGAAATTCAACCGCTCGCTCGCCGGCCACCCTGAGATCGGCGTTGAGATCGCGAACCGTGCCCTGCAGTTCCTGTTTTAGCTGATTTAGCTCGTCGACTGTCGCTTTCGTTTTCGCCAGGTCCTTCTCCGCGGCTTCTCTTGCGCGGACTTCCTTCTCCAGGTCAGACGCGAGCTTATCCGAGGCTCTTTCGACTTCCTCCAGTTCTTCCGGATCCTTCAGGTCATTAATGCGAAGTTGCGCTGCAGCGCGTTCTTTTTGCGATTCCTGGAGCCACCTTTCAAGGTCGGTGACGTCCTTGTCCCGCGAAGTCAGCCTGTCTCGTAGCGATTTCAACTCGTCCCGCAGCGAGTCCAGCTCGCCCGTCTTGCCCTCAAGCTCATCGTTGAGGTCGGCGGCGTTCTTCTCGAGGACTTCGATTTCAACGGCTCGCTCGTCGGCCGCTTTGAGATCGGCGTTGAGATCGCGAACTGTCCCCTGCAATTCCTGTTTTAGCTGATCCAGCTCATCAACCGTCGCTTTCGTTTTCGCCAGTTCCTTCTGCGCGGCTTTTCTCGCACGTTTTTCTTTTCTTAAATCCGCCGCGAGCTTATCCGAGGCTCTTTCGACTGCCTCCAGTTCTTCCGGATCCCTCAGAGCATTAATGCGCTGTTGCGCCGATTCGCACTCGGCCTGCGATTCTTCAAGACGCGTTTCGAGGTCGGCGGCGTTCTTCTCGAGGACTTCGATTTCAACAGCTCGCTCGTCGGCCGCTTTGAGATCAGCCTGAACACCATCAATCGTCGCCTGCAGTTCCTGTTTGAGCTGATTTAGCTCTTCAATTGTGGCGGTGGCCTTCGCCAGTTCCTTCTGCGCGGCTTCTCTTGCGCGAGTTTCCTTCTCCAGATCAAAAGCAAGCTTATCCGAGGTTCTTTCGACTGCCTCCAGTTCTTCCGGATCCCTCAGAGCATTAATGCGCTGTTGCGCTGATTCCGACTCGGCCTGCGATTCTTTGAGCCACCTCTCAAGGTCGGCAACGGCCTCGTTTCGCGACGCCAGCTCATCTCGTTGCGATTTCAGCTCACCCCGCAGCGAGTCCAGCTCGCGCGTCTTGCCCTCAAGCTCATCTTTCAGGTCCGCCGTGGTTTTCTCGAGGGCTTCGATTTCACCCGTCGCGTGCAATTCCTGTCTTAGCTGATCCAGCTCTTCGACTATAGCTTTCGTCTTCGCCAGATCCTTCTCCGCGGCTTTTCTCGCACGCTTTTCTATTCTCAGATCCGCTGCGAGTTTATCCGAGGCCTTTTCGATTTCCTCCAGTTCTAACGGACTCTTCAATGCAGCAATGCGTTGCTGCGCGAGTTCACATGCACTCTGCGATCGTTCCAGCCGCATCTCAAGATCAGCGAGGATCTCGTTTCGCGAAGCCAATTCGTCGCGCAGCGAATCCACCTCGCCCGTCTTGCCCTCAAGCTCATCTTTGAGGTCCGCCGCGCGCTTCTCGAGAACTTCGATTTCAACGGCACGCTCGTCGGCTACCTCGAGATCAGCCTGAACATTATCTGCCGTTGACTGCAATTCCCGATTTAGCTGATTCAGCTCTTCGACAGTCGCTTTCGTTTTCGCCAGTTCCTTCTGTGCAGCGTCTCTTGCACGGGTTACCTTCTCCAGGTCAGAAGCGAGTTTTTCTGACCTGTTTTCGCTGCCCTCCAACGCCGTGGCGTTATTGGAAAGCGCCAGATTCTGTTGAACGATTTCGTCGCGCAGTGCGGTGATATCGTCGTTGCGTGCGTCGATGTCCTGAAGGGCTCGCGCCTTGTCAGCCCGAAGATCGCCAAGTTGCTCGGAAAGCCGGGCGATCTGCTGCTGCAAATTTTCGGAATCCACGCCCGCCGTCTTGGGCACGACTCGCACATGCTTGAAATCGGGATCGGATTTGCGCCTCCCTTTTCCGTGAAAAGGAACTACGTGCGGCAGAAGTTGCTGTTTATCTGCAACAATGCGTACGATTTTCTCGGAAATTACCCGAGATTCGAGGCTGTTAGCCTCTACCAGCATGTCGTCGCAAAGTCTGTTTATCAGGTGAGGAACCCCTCCCGAATAGCGATGAATCAGCGAGCTGGCTTCGTTAGGGAGTTTTACTGCATCGGTACCGCCGGCTAGTCTGAGACGGTGCCAGACATAGTTCGCTGTTTCTTCCTCGCTATAGTTACGAATACCGAAAACAACGTGACTACGAAACCTGGTTTTACGCATAGCCGGCGCGTCGACGACCCGCACGATATCGGCATTGCCGACAAGTACAACGCTAAGTACTCGGCGGTCTTTGATCTTTATCTCGCAGAGCCATCGGAGCTGCTCCAGCATCCTTGGATCAGCCAAATGCGCGTTATCGATTATGATCAGGACATGATCGTTGGCGATGCCACGACAAACGAGGAACTCCTTGGTGATGTTTCTCAGCTCGGTTGCCGTGCCCGTAATTTCTTCAAATCCAATTTGTGTCAGGAAAGCGCTGTAGAATTGCTCCTCGCCATGGCAAGTCTCATCAACAACCACACACGAGATCTGATCGCCAATGGTGGTGACGAAACGGTTTATCAGCGTGGATTTCCCTGACCCGTCAGCACCGAAAATGACGACAAGGGAATCGGTATTCGTCGCCGCATTGGCCAGATGTTCGGTCAGAAGCGAATACTGCTCGCTGTGAAACAATTGGCCTGGATCGGGAAGACGAGCAAAAGGCGACTGCGTAAGCCCGAAGAATTCGAGATACGTTGGATCAACAACAGGTTGTTCTAGCGATCGTTCCACCCACCGACTACCTTATTATGTTTTTGTCGTCCGGCAGATCCCTTGCCTCGAAACTGTTACGGACGTCGCCTTGCAGGCCTTGTACGCCAGTTTCTCAATTCGGTTCCACCTGTATTTTTATACATAATTCGACTGGTTTGGAAGGCAATCTCCTTAAAGTGATTAGCAATCTCTCATAACTATATGAAAATAATGCTTTTTATCTGATCGACGTCACGGTCGATGCGGCAAAAGCAAGGCACCATGCGCAGCACCGGCCCATCCTCTCGCAACACCCGTTTTTTCAATTCCCGATCAAACCCTTACAAACCGCCCTGCCCGGCTGCTGAATTTTGCTGGACCGAGTTGTAGGGATTTCGTGGGTCTGTAACATGGAGTGATCGACGGGATAACAAGAATAACCGGGGAATCACTATGAACCTTAACGCTGGGCTGCTCGGGGGCGGATCCTGGGGAACGACCGTTGCGGCATTGATCGCTAAGAATGCGCCGATAACGATGTGGGCCAGGGATCAGGCCACCGTCGACGAAATCAACACGCATCACAGCAACGCAAAGTACCTGCCCGACGCGGAACTTCCAAAAAGTGTTCGCGCAACGACCGACATCGAAGAAGTCGTGGCAGAGGCCGACGTGATTGTCATGGGTATTCCGTCACAATCATTCCGCGGCGTGCTCGAGCAGATCAAACCGCACATTCGGCCCTGGGTGCCCGTCATCAGTTTGAGCAAGGGGCTCGAACTCAGCACCGGCAAACGCATGACCGAGCTGATCAACGAGGTTCTTTCCGGACATCCGGCTGGCGTTTTGACCGGGCCGAATCTGGCGAGGGAAATCATGTCGGGCTATGCCGCGGCAAGCGTCATCGCGATGGATGACGACGTTATCGTGAAGGAACTTCAGAAGCTGTTTCACAGCGGCTTGTTTCGCGTTTACACGAATCACGACGTCATCGGTTGCGAACTCGGCGGCGTACTTAAGAACATTATCGCAATCGCCACCGGCATGGGAGATGGACAAGGCGCCGGTGAAAACACACGTTCGGCCGTCATTACACGAGGGTTGGCCGAGATCACGCGCCTTGGTGTTGCGATGGGCGGAGAGCCCCAGACATTTGCGGGACTCGCCGGCACCGGAGATCTGATCGCGACCTGCACAAGCCCACAAAGCCGAAATCGTACGGTTGGATACGAGCTCGGAAAGGGCCGGACGATCAAGGAAATTGTCGACGAGATGTTCATGGTTGCCGAAGGCGTAAAAAGCGCGCCGGCCGTCATCGCGCTGGCAGAGAAATACGGCGTGGACATGCCGATCGCCCGCGAAGTTTTTCAGGTTGTGCAGGACAAAAGCACGGCGCGCCGGGCCTTTCGGGGCTTGTTGAAGACAATGGCCGGCGCGGAGTCTGATCCGGGTTAATAGAGACAATTAGCGAGCGCGGCTGTAGGCTCGGGAAAGAGTGTATACCAGCAGCCCCGAGCCAATGATACCGATACCGAACAGGCCCTCAACCGGTCTGTTCATCAGCACAAACCACAGCGTCCAGCCCGTCAGCACCAGGTAAATGATCGGGGGTATCGGAAACAGGAACGTCCTATAGGGACGTGGCAGATCGGGTTGCCGATAGCGTAGTACGAACACGCTTATGACTGTCGCGAAACTGTTAAGCGCCAGCGTGAAGCCGGCGAAAACCAGGACTGATTCAAAACTCGAGGACAGGATAAATACGATTGCAAGAACGGACTGCACGTATATCGCACGACTGGGTATTCCGTCCTCATTCCTGTACGAAATAAAACTCAGGACTTTGTAATCTTCGCCGATCACCTGCAAGACACGCGGACCGGCAATTGTCATCGCGCTGACTGTGGAGATCAGAAGCGATGCCAGGACGAGGCCGGTAAATCGTCCACCCATGTCTCCGAACATGGATTGTGCCGCGATGAAACCGACCTCGACCTCACCCTTCATTGCATCGACGGGTGCCGAGTAGAGAAAAGTGAAATTCAGCGCAACATACAGAACAGTCACTATGAGCGTGCCCGTCAACAGTATGCCTGGCAACGTTCGCTGTGGATTTTCGAGCTCGCTGCTCAAGTAGGTCGCCGCATTCCACCCTGTGTAGGCGTAGCTTACGTAAATAAGCGATATGGCAAATGCGCTACTGGTCAGGAGCGCACCGTCGCCGCTGGATGGCAAAAAACGTATCGGCTGCGGGCTATCAACCACGACGACAGCGGCGAGACAAAACACGACGATCACGCCGACCTTGAGAATCGTAAATACGACCTGCAGTCCGCCCGAGTTCCGCCGGCTGCTGCCATGGATAGCGGCCAGAATGGCGACCAGGCCCACCGCGAGTGCCTTTTCGATCGGCTCGGACGAAGTGCCTGGCAAAATCGACGTGGCGTAGGCAGCAAAGGTCATTGCTGCCAGTGCTGTCGGTCCGGCGAAGCCGATAGTTGCAGAAGTCCAGCCCGAGGCGAAACCGGCGGCCGGGTGGTAGATTCGGGCAAGGAAATTGTATTCGCCGCCGGAACGGGGCAACGCGGCGCCGAGTTCCGCGTAAGTCATCGCGCCGCACAGCGCGATCAGGCCGCCAATCGCCCACAGCATCAGGATCACGAATCCCGATTGGATATCCAGTAACTGGAAGCCGAGACTGGTGAAAACACCCGTGCCAACCATGTTCGCGATTACAACGGCAGTGACCGTCGTGAACTTGAATTTCGTAGAGGTCATGCGCGCTTCGCGATTATCCATCTTGTTATTGCGCCATTATTGCGATGTTTCCGAGGCTCGTCCAACTGCGACGATGGCCACGCTGCGCGCCCAGCCTCGCTGCGCTACACTTTGGGCATGACTAAACTCCTTCTCACCACCGTCCTCATATTCCTCACTTCCGTTGCTGCGGCAGATCCCGCAGCCGTCGTCTGGTGCCAGGAGGTCGCATTCAGTGAGTCTGCCGAAAATAAAGATATCGACGCATTCCGATCGTTTCTCGACGGCGATGCCCGATTTGTCGGCAGCGGGGTCGTCAGGGGCCCGGACGAAATTGTCGCTGCCTGGCAGGTGTTTTTTTCCGACGATGGCCCCGCCATCAAATGGCGCCCGCAATTTGTCGAGGTTCTCAAAGACGGCAAGCTGGCACTGACACGCGGGCCCTATCGCATGATCGTCAAAGACCCGGAAGGCAACGAAGCCGAGCGCTGGGGCACTTTCAACTCCGTCTGGCGTAGGCATGTGGATGGAAAGTGGCGCGTTGTTTTTGATGCCGGCGACACTGCGGCGTCGCCGCCTGACGAAAAAACCCAGGCTTTACTGCAACAAGAGAACGATTGCTGATGCAGGGACATTCTCAATTTAACGTATTAATACGTTAAATTGAGAATGTCCCCATTTTGCCATTTTGGGGCTTATCCCACAGACTGCGTCAAATGAACCGCCACGTTTCCAGCAAACTACCGGACGTCGGTACAACCATCTTCACGGTCATGAGCCAACTGGCCCATGACACGGGCGCGATCAACCTCGCGCAGGGATATCCGAGTTTCGAGCCGCCGCAGGCACTGACGGACCGAATCAGCTACCACCTGAACCACGGTGCGAATCAGTACGCACCGATGGCCGGCATCCCCGCTTTGCGGGCTGCCATCGCAGAAAAGACGCTGCGCCTGCAAGGACGCGTTGTCGACATGGACTCTGAGATAACCGTATGCACCGGGGCAACCGAGGGACTGTTCAGCGCCATCCAGGCCGTCGTGCATCGCGACGACGAAGTGATCGTCATCGATCCAGCCTATGACTCCTATGAGCCTGCCGTCACCCTGGCCGGTGGCGTCACGCGGCATGTTCCACTGGTGATCGCCGAAAACGGACACGATTTCGGCATGGACTGGCAGCGCCTCAAAGACACCATTAGCGACAAGACGCGCCTGATTATCACGAACTTTCCGCACAACCCGACGGGTGCGATTCTGTCCGCGGATGAACTCGACCAGCTCGCCGATGTTCTGCGCGACACGAATTGTCTACTGCTCTCGGACGAGGTTTACGAACACATCGTGTTCGATGGAGAACAGCACCGGAGCTTCGCGAGCCACGATGAACTCTGGGAGCGATCTCTCGTGATCGCGTCATTCGGCAAAACGTTTCACGCAACCGGCTGGAAGCTGGGATACTGCATCGCTCCCGAAGCATTGTCGGCCGAGTTTCGGAAAGTGCACCAGTTCACGACGTTTTCAGTCAGCACGCCCATGCAGCATGGCATTGCCGATTTTCTGGCCAGTGACCCGGATTTTCCGGTCAATTTGCCTGCGTTCTACCAGGACAAACGCGATCACTTTTGCCGTTTGCTGGACGGCTCACGCTTTCGATTCAAGCCGTCCCGCAGCACTTTCTTCCAGATCGTCGACTACGGCGAGATAAGCCAGGAAGACGACCTCACCCTGGCGAAACGATGGACGAAGGAGATCGGTGTTGCATCGATCCCGTTATCCGTATTCTGTGAAATGCCATTTACAGGGACGCGGCTGCGCTTCTGTTTTGCGAAGGCCGACGCGACGCTGGAAGACGCGGCGCGGCGCTTGTGTGGTCTTTAAGCGCTGCCTATCTGGAATGCCAGCAACGCCCCGAGGTAGCCAATGGACGTCATGTACAGCCACGCGAAGACGGGCCACCGCCAGGTGTTCGTCTCGCGCCGAATGACCGCCAGCGTCGCCGCACACTGCAGGCAGCACGCGTAGAAGATCAGCAGGCCGATAACCATCGGCAAGGTAAATACCATTCTTCCGTCCGGCCACGTCGAGGCTTTCAATCGACGCGACAACCTTCCTTCGTCCGCCTCGTCACCAACAGCGTAGACCGTGCCAAGCACAGCGATCACAACCTCGCGCGCCGGGAATCCTGCGATCACGGCCGACGACACGCGCCAGTCCCAGCCGAGCGGTGCGAACACAGGTTCGACAAAATGCCCCGCCCTGCCCAGCCAGCTCTGCTCCATCTGGGCTGCCGCCGCGACGTTTTCAATGCGCTGGTGCTCGGCTGCCAGCTCCGCGCCCGAAAGCGTGTACGCGGCGACGGTTTGTTGCCGCTCGACTTCAGGTGCGATGGACTCCGAACGCGGGAAGTACGCGAGCGCCCAGACGATGACCGCGACCGCGAAGATGACGGTACCGGCACGATAAAGAAACACCTTCGCACGGCCCAGCAGCTGAATAAGCACGGTCTGCAAATTCGGTCGCCGAAACTCGGGCAGCATCAGCGCGAAAGACGGCTTCGGGCCTCGCAACGCCGTCTTGCGGATCAGCAAGGCAGTCAGAATACCGGCCAAGATTCCAAACAGGTAGAGACCGAAAAGAACCAGTCCCTGCAGGTTCATGAACCCGACCTGCCTGGCTGGCACAAACGCTGCGATCAACAAAGCATAGACGGGAAGTCGCGCCGAACAGGTCATGAATGGCGCCGCCATAATGGTCGCGATTCGGTCACGGCGATTCGGAATCACGCGCGTCGCCATGATTCCGGGCACGGCACACGCAAAACTCGAGATCATCGGAATGATGGACTGACCGGATAGCCCCACCGATCGCATCGCACGGTCCATCAAATACGCAGCGCGCGCAAGATAACCCGAGTCTTCCAGCAAAATAATGAACAGAAAGAGGATCAGGATTTGCGGCAGAAAGATAACGACACTGCCAACACCCGCAATGATTCCGTCAGCAATCAGGCTCGAAAAAGCCCCTTCACCAAGAGCTTGCGTGACATTGGCGCCTAACACCGCGGCTGCGGCGTCAATAGAGTCCATGATCGGCGTTGCCCAGGCAAAAACCGCCTGGAACACGATTGCCATGACGAGAAACAGGCCGATTGTTCCGGGAACCGGCCGGTTTATGAACCCCGCGATGCGCGTCCGCCAGGAATAGAACGGTGGCGCCGAATGCTGCACTTCGGCAAGTACTTTACGGACCCAGGCGTAACGGATCCTGGCGTCTTTCGCGATCGGCGGTTCGATACCGAACAGCGAATCCCGTACCGACTCCAGTTTGTCTCGCGCATTGCCACCGAGTTTTTCGAGGAATGCACGGTTCGCGTCCGTCGGCCCATCGATCAACAGGCGTTCAAGCTCCGCAAAACGTATCGGCTCTTTCGCATCATGCGCCAGTTCGCGGGCTGCCTCGGTTAACTCGGGCCAGACAACGATTCTCTCGGCCGGAACAAGACTTGGCATGTCAGCGATTGCCAGACGTAACTGCGGCAGGCCGGCACCGGTCGTTGCAACAATGGGATAAATTGGAACGCCACCAAGCACGGCTCGCAGCCGTTCGATATCGATGCCGATGCCGCTGCGTTGCGCCGCGTCGGTCATCGTCAGCGCGATTACCATCGGCATTTTCAGGTCGATCAGCTGCTGCACCAGGAACAATCCCTGGTAAAGATTGGTCGCATCGAGAACGACGAGTATCCCGTCGGGCTTTTCCATATCCTGCACCCGCCCGAAGATAACGTCGACTGCGATATGCTCCTCGAGTGAATGTGCGCTGAGCGAGTGCGTGCCCGGCAGGTCGACAAGTTCTATGACCTTGTCATCGACCTTCAGCAGGCCTACGTGGCGCTCGACCGTGACGCCCGGATAGTTGCCGATGCGCTGCTTTAAACCGGTCAGGCGATTAAAGAGCGTGCTTTTCCCTGAATTTGGATTGCCAACCACCGCAATGCTGGCGTCTGAGCGCTTGGCAAAGGGGATTTCATTGGCGGGAATGCGGATTTCTGAGCGTTTAGTCACCAGCCGCTACAGGTGAAACCTTGAAGTACTTTGCGTGTTCCTGCCGCAAAGAAATACCGCAACCAAACAGTCGAAACTCCATCGGATCGCCACCGATCGCAGAACTGGCATGCTCGACCTCGGCACCCTCGACCAAGCCGAGCACCATCAGGCGCTGCACCTGTGGATCGACAGCGTCGACAAACTGGATGATGCCCTTCTGGCCGCGTTTCAGCGTCGCGAGAGTGTTGCCGTTGATTTCCATAACTTCCTATAAATGCTGAAGTTTCAGACCATTGGTGAGTATGACTGAAATGATAATGATTCGCATTACGATAAGCAATAGGGAATTGTACGGATATCCGGTACTTGCGTCATTCAGCCTGTGATCCAGTTCACGAATGCCGCATAAATCCGGCGTTCAGGCTCCATTCATTGACTCCCGGTTAGCGTATCTCGATAGCGGCCACCCCGCTTAAGTCAGTCACCAACCGCGAGGATCGCGACATGAATACGACCGCCCGAATCCTGATCCCTGTCCTGCTCGTCTCTGTCGCCACTATGGCGACGCGTGCGACGCTAGCGAATACGCCGACCATCCGGCTCTTCCCCACGACGGTTGTCGAGGATCTGCGACAAACCGGCAATGTCGCGCGCGACATGGAAACCGGCTTGCAGGAAGTCATTGGCCAACTCGACCAGCAGCAGGAGCTGTACCACGAAAGCAAATGCGACGGTGCGGAAGATGACTCCGGCTGTCAACGACTCGCACGCCAGATCGGCGCGAGCTATCTCGACATGCTCACCATTATGGAAGAGCGGTTGCCAGACATGGAGCACACCGTGAATAACACGCGGCTTAGCCTCGAAAAGGGTCTGCGCAATGAGCTCGGCCGGAAAATGACACCCTGGACATTGCAGGAAACGCTGATAGGCAGCGACGCAAACAAAGCCGTAACGAAGGCTTCACCTACGCTGCGCGGTCGCTCGGGCATGCGCCTCAGTGAACGATTCAATCAATATTATCAACTGGTCGCTACGTCCGGCGCCAAAGGTGACCAGTCGCTTGCGGTACTGGCGTCGGACATCTACCTCGACATGGAAGAG
>CAMYIS010000074.1 GCA_947258485.1 uncultured Woeseiaceae bacterium | reverse complement strand
CGATCCAGACGCACAAACTCTGATGGATAAGTCTTACCAACCCGAAGATATTGAACAGCGTATCTACGAACGCTGGGAGAAAAACGGCTATTTCGCGCCGCAGGGCAACGGAGAGTCTTACTGCATCATGATTCCGCCACCGAACGTGACGGGAACCCTGCATATGGGGCACGCGTTTCAGGATACGATCATGGATGCGCTGACACGTTACCATCGTATGAAGGGCCATCGTACGCTGTGGCAACCCGGAATGGACCACGCCGGCATTGCGACACAAATGGTGGTCGAGCGCATCCTGAACAACGATGGCTTGTCCAAGCACGACATCGGGCGCGAGAAATTCGTCGAGCGAGTCTGGCAGTGGAAAGAGGAGTCCGGCGGACAGATCGCCAACCAGACTCGCCGCCTCGGGGCTTCGGTCGACTGGAGTCACGATCGCTTTACCATGGATGACGGCCTGTCCGATGCAGTGCGCCGGGTTTTTGTGGAGCTGCACGACGAGGGATTGATCTACCGCGGCAAGCGGCTCGTTAACTGGGACCCGGTTCTGCACACGGCATTGTCGGATCTTGAAGTCCTGTCCGCGGATGAAGAAAGTCACCTTTGGCATTTCCGCTACCCGCTTGCATCGGGCGACGGACATCTCGTCGTCGCAACAACGAGACCCGAAACCATGCTCGGTGACAGTGCAGTCGCCGTGCATCCCGACGACGAACGCTACAAAAAGCTGGTTGGCCAGGACATTATTCTGCCGATCGTGGGCCGGCGCATACCGATCATCGCCGACGATTACGTCGACCCCCAGGACATTATTCTGCCGATCGTGGGCCGGCGCATACCGATCATCGCCGACGATTACGTCGACCCCGAGTTCGGGACAGGCTGCGTGAAGATCACACCCGCACACGATTTCAACGACTATGAAATCGGCAAACGACATGACCTTCCGCTGTACAACATCCTGACCGACGATGCGGCGCTGAATGACACGGTACCGGATGCGTACAAAGGGATGGACCGGTTCGACGCACGCAAGCAGATCGTTGCCGAATTTGAGCAACTGGGCCTGCTCGAGGAAATCGAAAACTACGTTGTAAAGATTCCACGCGGCGACCGCTCGCACGCCGTTGTCGAGCCGTACCTTACCAACCAGTGGTACGTGAAGATCGAACCGCTGGCCAAGCCGGCTATCGAGGCGGTCGAAACGGGCAAAATACGCTTCGTACCAGAGAACTGGTCAAAAACCTACTTCGAATGGATGTACAACATCCAGGACTGGTGCATCAGCCGGCAACTCTGGTGGGGGCATCGCATACCCGCTTGGTACGACGACGACGGCAATGTTTATGTTGGTTATTCGGAAGAGGACGTTCGCAAGAAGAACAAACTCGGCGACGCAGTGGCGCTGCGGCAGGATGAGGACGTCCTCGACACCTGGTTCTCCTCTGCGCTGTGGCCTTTCAGCACCCTGGGCTGGCCCGAGAAAACCGACAGGCTCGAGGATTTTTATCCCGGCAACGTCCTGGTTACCGGGTTCGACATCATTTTCTTCTGGGTTGCCCGGATGATCATGATGGGCATCAAGTTCATGGGCGATGTGCCTTTCCATGAGGTGTATATCCACGGCCTGATTCGCGCCGAAGATGGCCAGAAAATGTCGAAGTCGAAGGGCAATGTCCTCGACCCGCTCGATCTCATCGATGGCATCGATGTCGCCGCACTGATCGAAAAACGTACCAGCGGCATGATGCAGGATCACCTGGCGCCCAAGATCAAGAAAGCGACGCAACGAGAATTCCCGGACGGAATCAATCAGTACGGTGCCGACGCCTTGCGCTACACGTTCGCGGCTCTCGCGACGACCGGTCGCGACATTCGCTTCGACCTGGGCCGCATCGATGGCTACAAGAATTTCTGCAACAAACTCTGGAATGCCGCCCGATATGTTCTGATGAACACTGAATCACTTGACGATGGCGACGTCGAGTTGAGTGCAGCCGACCGCTGGATCGCGGCGCGACTTGATCAGACCGTCAACGCCGTGCACGGCCATTTTGCATCGTATCGGCTGGATCTTGCAGCAAAGGCCTTGTACGAATTCACGTGGCACGAGTTCTGTGACTGGTACCTCGAGCTGTCCAAGCCAGTGCTGCAGTCGGATGAATCGTCCGCCGCATTGCAACGCGGTACGCGCAGAACGCTGATTGACGTACTGGAATCTATCCTGCGCCTGCTGCACCCGCTGATGCCGTTCATCACCGAGGAAATCTGGCAACAGGTTGCCACGCGCGCGGGCATCGAAGGAGATACGATCATGCTGCGTCCGTATCCCACCGCCAGCCGCGCCGCAGCTGATAACGACGCCGTCGACGACATTGAATGGGTGAAACAGTTTATTCTCGGTATACGGCAGATACGCGGAGAAATGGATATTTCACCGGGCAAGTTCCTGCCCGTAGTATTGCAAAACGCTAGTGACATCGATCAGCGGCGGGCTGATGCGCACGCCCTGTTGTTGAAACGCGTGGGCCGAGTCGAGTCAGTAACGATTCTTGCCGGCGGCGCCGAAGCGCCGGTCGCTGCCACGGCCCTGCTCGGAGACCTGCGGCTGCTCGTACCCATGAAAGGCGTTATCGACGTCGATGCCGAACGAGCTCGTCTCGAGAAGCAGATGGACAAGGTACGCGCCGATCTCGCACGAACGACGGGCAAGCTTGGCAACGAAAAATTTGTGAACAATGCGCCGACTGAGGTGGTCACACAGGAACGGGAAAGGGCAGCAGAGTTCGAAAAGACGATCGCTCAGCTGACCGAACAGCTCGTGAAGCTGCAGGAGCTCGCCTGACCGGACAGCTTTTCTGAGTACTGCATCACACTCTGATCGGCGAGCCAGTGCAAAAAGGCGCGGCTTGAGTGACCATGGCTTGATAGACACTTTTTTCGCAAGATTTTAAGGACCGAGAGATGCAGCGCGGAAACATCCTGGAGAAGTTGCACACCAACGAGGACGCACAGCGTGCGGCCATCGATCACGCTCGCAAGGCGCTCGGTCGCATCATCCTCGGCAAGAACGAACAAATAACTTTGGCGCTGGCGTGTCTTCTGGCACGTGGACACCTGCTGATCGAGGATCTTCCGGGGCTTGGCAAAACCATGCTCGCGCAGGCACTGGCGCGAGTATTGGGCTTAAGCTTTCAACGCATTCAGTTTACAAGCGATCTTCTTCCGGCAGACATCATCGGTGTTTCGGTATTCCGGCAGAACCGCGGCGAGTTCGAATTCCAGCCCGGGCCGATATTTTCGCAATTGATCCTGGCCGATGAAGTCAACCGCGCCACGCCTCCCGGCGACCAGATCGGCACCTTCCCTCTTCCCGAGTCGCAGCTCGATCGCTTCCTGATGCGCATTCAAATGGGCTATCCGAACGAGGACAGCGAACGCGAGCTGCTCGCCGGAGATGACCGGCGCTTGATGCTGAAAGACACCGAAGCCGTTGCGAGCCCGGAGATGCTGATTGCTTTGCAGCAATCGGTGAAAGCCGTGCATGTCAGTGACGCGCTCATCGATTACATCCAGGCGCTCGTGCGCCATACGCGGGAATCGGCCGACATCGAAATCGGGCTGTCGCCCCGGGGTGCCCAGGCGCTGGTGGCGGCGGCAAAATCCGTGGCATTCGTCGAGAATCACTCCGGCGCCTACCCGGACGACGTCCAGGCCGTATTTACCGCGATTGCAGGCCATCGACTCAAACCAGCCGGCGGCACCCGATTCCGCAGCCCGGCCGAACTTTGCCAGCATGTCCTCGATTCCGTGGCCATCCCCTAGCCCGGGCCGATTGTTCAGCGCCCTCCGAACCGGCGCCGCCGCACGCGTCGGGCGCTGGGCCCGCAGGCGCCAGGGCCTGGACCCGGCCACCACGCGGCTGCGGCCCGGCCGCGTTTACATACTACCGACCAGCGTCGGCATCGTTTTCGGGATCATGGCATTTGCGATGTTGTTGGGCTCGATGAACTACAACAACAACCTCTCCTTTGTCCTGACCTTTATCCTGATTGGCATCGGATTCGTATCGATGCACCAGTGTCAACGAAATCTTGTCGGTCTCGAACTGACCTTCGCCGGCACAGAACCCGTATTCGCCGGTCAGACAATGCGCTTTGGTATCGCCGTAACCAACCATTCAAAAAACGCGCGCTACGGCATCCGCCTGTACCGGGAAGGAACCGAGAGTGACATCCAGGACTTGCATCCTGGCGAAAGCAAAGTATTCGTCCTCGCCGTGCCGACCGAGCAACGCGGCTTGATCACGCTGGACCGCTTCGGCATTCGCACGTTGTTTCCATTTGAATTGTTCCGCTCCTGGGCGTGGTTACACATGGACATCAGCGCCCTCGTTTATCCCCGGCCGGCAGAGCGTCCGCCCGAGCCGCCGCCGACGATGGTTGCACACGGCCATCGGCAGCACGATGCGCGAGGAGAAGAAGATTTCGCCGGCTTGCGCAAATACCATGAAGGTGATTCACCGCGGCACGTCGCGTGGAAGGCATATGCCCGCAGCGGACAGCTCCTGTCTAAGCAGTTTGCAGGCGCCGATACGAGCAGCCAGTGGTTCAATTTCGACGACATTGCCGTTGATGACATTGAACAGCGCTTGTCTATTCTGACGCGCTGGGTAGTGGATGCCGACCGCACTCGCGAAGACTACGGTCTGCGATTGCCGGGCGAAGAATTCGAGCCCGCACACGGTGAGGCGCATCGCAGAGCTTGCCTCGAGGCGCTCGCGTTGTTCGAGAAAGGCACGACATGAAGATGCGGCCGCGCGGAACCGATGGATCGCTGCTGTCCAGCCTGCCGTGGACGATTGCCGCACTGGCAGTGTCAGCCGCTCCGCACCTGCCATATTTGCCGATCTGGATAAGCGCCGCCTTGTTCGGCTGTTCGATCTGGCGCTACCTGATCGAAAAACGCCGCCGCCCGCTGCCATCCGTCTGGTTCCGTGCGCTGCTGGCGCTCGGCTGTTTCCTGGGCGTCCTCGCCACCTACTCAACGATCAGCGGCGTCGGGCCCGGCTCGGCCTTGCTTGCCATCATGGCAGCTTTGAAGCTCCTCGAGACGCGCAAGCGACGTGATCAGTTCGTATTGTTGTTCATTTCTATTTTCCTTGTCATGTCCTCGCTGCTAAGGGAACAGTACCTCTGGTCCTTGCCTTACCTTATTGTCAGCACGATCGTAATAATGACTGCCTGGCTGCGCATGTCGGCCGCTCAGGACGAGACGGCCAGGCAGAGCTTCGCGACCGGCGGCCGACTGCTTCTTTATGCAGCACCACTCGCCGTTGCGATGTGGATTTTCTTTCCGCGGATCGCGATTCCATTCTGGGCGGTACCGATGGATACGGGCACTGCGACCACGGGCATCAGTGATTCCATGAGTCCCGGAGATGTGAGCAAGCTGTCACTGTCGGATGCCGTCGCCTTTCGCGTCAAGTTTGACGACACCATTCCCGCCGCGCGCGACCGCTACTGGCGCGGGCTTGTATTGACCGTGTTCAATGGCCGGACCTGGTCGATGAACGACCCCTTTGAAGGTCCGCGTGTTCATGAAACTGTCGCCGAGCAAGGTGATCCGATCCGGTATCAGGTCACGCTCGAGCCGACCCACCAGCCCTATGTTTTCGCGCTCGACATGCCGTGGTCCTGGACATTGGAACGAACGTTCATGGGCCCGCAGCAACAGCTGGTGAACGCACGGCCGATCGATCAGCGTGTTGCTTACGAGGCGGTCTCGTATCTCGACTTCAGCACGAACGCAGACCTGAGCAAATATGCACGTTCCTGGTATCAGCGTTTGCCCGATGCCAGCAATCCGAGAACACAGAGCCTCGCGAAAGACATGCGTAGCGCCGCAGGATCAGACGCTGCTTATATCGAAGCTGTTTTGCGCAAGTTCAACACCGAAGAATATTTCTATACGCTCGAGCCGCCACCTCTTGGCAATAACTCGGTTGACCGATTCCTGTTCGATACGCGACGCGGATTTTGTGAGCACTACGCGTCGGCCTTCGCTGTAATGATGCGTGCGGCGGACATTCCGGCTCGCATCGTGCTCGGTTATCAGGGCGGTGAAATCAATTCGATGGCCGGGCACCTGATCGTGCGCCAGTCCGACGCCCACGCATGGAACGAGGTCTGGCTCGAGGGGCATGGCTGGTATCGCATCGATCCTACCGCAGCCGTCGCCC
The DNA here is from genome assembly GCA_947258485.1 of uncultured Woeseiaceae bacterium. Lineage (GTDB taxonomy): Bacteria > Pseudomonadota > Gammaproteobacteria > Steroidobacterales > Woeseiaceae > UBA1847. The sequence continues at coordinate 18,070 of CAMYIS010000074.1, read as the reverse complement.
CCGAGCGCATCGACCTGGGTGCAGGCAATGCAGCGTTGGAGGGGTTTGGCGCAGCCTGGGGATTGTCCGCGCCATCGGAAATCCTCCACCGACTGTCAATGACGTTTGATGCGCTCGACGCGAAATGGAATGACTGGGTCCTGGGATACGGCCCCGACAAGCAAACCGACGTCATGGAATGGCTGGGCATGCGCGACCCCGATTGGCAAAAAATGATACTCACTATGATCGGACTGGTCCTCGGCCTGATCGCGCTGATCAGCCTGTTGCTGGCGTTACGCTACAGACCGCCGGCAAAAGACATCGCCGCCGTGCTTTTTCAGCGTTTCATCAAGAAGACCGGCCTTGAACAGGGTATCGGTGAAACAGCGGAGCGCTTCGCACATCGGGCCATGCAAACCGGCACGGTGCCCGAGGACGCTGTTGAGTCGGTCACGGCCGCTTACCATGACGCACGCTACGGCCCTGTTGACGACGAATCAGCCATCGCACGCCTCAAGCGCGCGGTCGGCGCTATCGGGTAGTCGGTTCGGCTGGTTGCGTCCGCACCAGCGACAGTAGCAGCGCCCCGGCAAGAAACAGCGGCATCAGAGTAAGCAGGACCCACTTCGGGTCGTCGGACAGCATCGCCGCGGTGGCAACCATCGCAGGACCAAGTACGTGCGCGAACTTCGTCACCATGTTGTAGAAACCGAAGAACTCGCCGGGTTGTTCCGGCGGGATGAGTGACGCATACAAAGACCGGCTCAGACCCTGCACCCCACCCTGCACTGTGCCAATGACGATCGCCATGACGTAAAACTGTTGAACGTCACGCATAAACATTGCCCACGCCGACATTCCGATATAGACAAGCAAAGCGAAATATATGCCCGACTTCGGTCCGAAGTGATGGGCAACAAATCCGTACAACAGCGTCGCGGGAAAACCGATGAAGTTGGTGATCAGCAAAGCCATCACCAGGTCCTTGTCGTCGAACCCGAGCCGCTGACCGTAATTGACAGCCATGAAGATCACTGTGAACACGCCACCGATATACAGCCAGTAGCCGGTGAGGAACACAACGACGTTCCGGTACTGGCCGACTTTGAGCATGGTCGCTCTGAGTTCGGCGTACGCTGCGCGAATGGCGCCGCTACTGACCTCGAGCGGGCTGTGACGTTCGGGAACGAAATACAGCAATGGAATCAGGAAGATGATCCACCACGCGCCCACCGAGACAAACGCGAAGCTGAATACCTCCGTAGTATCCGCAAAGCCGAAGGTCTCCGGCGACGACAGCATCCAGAGATGCAATGCAAGCAATGCGGCGCCACCGAGATAGCCGAGCGAGAATCCCAGGGTCGAGACAAAACTGTAGTAGCGGGGCTCGCAGACGTCGATGAGCAACGAATCGTAGAACACGACCGAACTGTAGTAGCCGATCGATGCGAACAGGTAGACGCCGAGTGCGAGCGGCCATTCTCCCTGACCGACGAGCCCCAGCGCAGCCGTCATCGTCGCGCCGATTACGGCGAGCACAAACAGAAAGCGTTTTCGATACCCGCCCGCGTCAGCGATGGTACCGAACAACGGGGCGGTGACACAGACAATCACGCTGGCCGCAAACGTAATCCAGCCAAGCCGCGCCGTTACGGCCGAACCGTCGTCACCGATACTCCAGTAGTTGCCAAGCACCAGGGGAAAAAGCACCGCCAGAACGCTGAGGGCGAATGCCGAGTTTGCCCAATCGTAGAGCGCCCAGCCGATGACTCTTCTATTGAATATGGGGAATATCGACAATCTTGCGTCTCGGTTCCGAGGCCTCGTGATCAGTGCTCTCGCGTCTTGCGGAATGCAACCTCCGGCCAACGCTCCTCGGTCAGGCTCAGGTTGACCCTGGTAGGGGCAATGTAGACCAGTAGGTCGCTGTGATCCAGCGCCAGGTTGTCGTGTGCCTTGCGCTCGAAGTCAGACAGCATCTTGGCGTCATCGCATTCGACCCAGCGTGCGGTGGCGACGTTGATCGTTTCGAACTGACATTCAACGTTGTACTCATCGCGCAGCCGATGCGCTACAACTTCAAACTGCAGCGGCCCGACGGCGCCCAGAATCAGGTCGTTGTTACGCAGTGGCTTGAACAACTGCGTTGCACCCTCCTCACATAGTTGCGCAAGACCTTTTTGCAGTGCTTTGAGGCGCAACGGGTCTTTTAGCACGGCCCGGCGGAAGATCTCCGGCGCAAAATTTGGAATTCCGGTAAAGCGAATGACTTCGCCTTCCGAAAAACTGTCACCAATGTTGATCGTGCCGTGGTTGTGAAGGCCGATGATGTCCCCGGCGTAGGCGGTCTCCGCATGCTGCCGGTCTGCGGCCATGAATGTTATGGCGTCCGGTATCTTCACTTCCTTGCCCGAGCGAACATGCAGGGCACGAATCCCCTTTCGGTATTCGCCCGAGCAAATTCGCATAAACGCGATGCGATCGCGATGACCCGGATCCATGTTTGCCTGGATCTTGAAAACAAAGCCCGTCAATTTGTCTTCGGTCGGGCTGACGTCGCGTTGCTCGCTCGCGCGTACCTGCGGTGCGGGCGCATGGGTCACGAATTCGTCCAGCAGTTCCTTGACGCCGAAATTCGAAATTGCAGAGCCGAAAAACACCGGCGTCTGCTTGGCAGCCAGGTATTCATCCAGCGACAAATCCGGACACGCACCTTTCACAAGTTCTATTTCCTCGCGGAATTCGCCGGCCACGTCGCCCAGCACTGCTGCTGCTTCGTCGGATTGCAGGCCATCGACCATTCGTATTTCACCGGCTTTTTGACGCCCGACCCGGTTATAGAGATAGATCTTGTCCTGCAGCAGATGGTAGACACCCTTTAATGAACGACCCATGCCGATTGGCCACGTTCCATGAGCTTGATCGTGCGCTTCTCGACGCCTTTTGCGCAGTCGATGACCATGAGCGCCGAATCCACCGCGGTCAACGTACGGTAGGTATCCTCCGAAAAGTCCTCGTGACCGGGCGTATCCAGCAGATTGACGACATAGTCCTTGTACGGGAACTGCATGACCGACGATGTCACCGAGATGCCACGCTGCTGCTCCAGTGCCATCCAGTCGGACGTTGCGTGACGACTCGCTTTTCGGCCTTTCACGGTTCCGGCGAGCTGAATAGCGCCGCCGTATAGCAACAGCTTTTCCGTCAGCGTCGTCTTGCCGGCGTCCGGGTGCGAAATAATCGCGAATGTCCGCCGTTTGCGGACCTGTTGTTCGATTTTGGTCATTGTTGTTGAGCTCAGTCTTCTATGACCAGCTTCTTGGCGAGAACGGCCGCATCCTCACGGCCTTCGTGAGACTGATAGTAAGCCGGGCGATTGGCAACCTGGTAAAAGCCCTTCTTGCGATACAGGGCCAGCGCCATCTCGTTGGACGGGCGCACCTCGAGGAAGATTTCCCGAACAGACCGCCGATCGAGCCCGAAAGAGCAGTTCATTAAGCAGGCGCTCGCCGTATCCCAGTGAGCGAAACTCGGGATCAACGCAGAGGTTGAGAATATGCGCTTCCCCCGCGGCGACCGAGAGGATGCCATAACCCGCGACCCGCTCCTGGCGAATCAGCACTATGCTGCGGTACCCGGCCAGCAGGCAATCCCGAAACACGCCATGACTCCAGGGAAACTCATAGCTGCGGCGTTCGATATCCGACACCATTTTGAGATCACTGTGCTGCATATCCCGGATCGTGGTTGGTGGATCTGCGAGTGGCCTGATCAAGCGCTGCACTCCGCCACGAGCCGAGTTGCCATGCACAGGTCGCTCCACGATTTGGCTTTTTGCGAGGGACTCCGCAGCAGGTAGGCTGGATGATAGGTGACGACCAGCGGAATTCCGCCGAAGTCGTGCGGCCGGCCACGCATTCGGCCCACGGTCTCGCTGCTGCCGAGCAGGTTCTGCGCCGCGATCTTGCCAACGGCGAGTATTATTTTCGGTTGTATGAGCTCGATCTGCCGTTCCAGGTACTGGCGGCACGCGGCGGCCTCTTCCGGCCTCGGGTCACGGTTGTTCGGCGGCCGACACTTCAGAATGTTGGCGATGAAAACGGTGTCCCGGCTCTGGCCGATGGCGCGCAACATCTCATCGAGCAGCGTACCGGCGCGGCCAACGAATGGCTCGCCACGGCGATCCTCTTCCGCACCAGGCGCCTCGCCAATGATCAGCCAGTCCGCGTTCGGGTTACCGACACCGAAAACCGTGTTCGTGCGGCTATGCGCCAGCTCACAACGCGTGCAGTGAGTTACGCAATCGCGTAGCTCGGACCAGTCCATGCCACCGGGCGATTCGACGATTGCAGACATCCCGGGTTCTGCCGCATCCCTCGGCACCCACACGTCGATACCAATGGCTCTCAGGTATGCGCGGCGTTCATGTTCAGGGTGCATCATGGGCAGAATCGATGATTGGAGCTTATGCTGGTTGGCAGGCCGTAGTTTGCCACGGCGCATCACGCTTTACACGGGACGGCAGGATTCAGGCGCGCGTCAGTGTGGCAATCAGGTCCTCGCCCGCGACAACTCGCTGGCCGGGTTTGACCAGCACCTTGCACGTAATTGGCATGTAAACGTCGGCGTACTGCGCCAGCCGCAGATAAGCGCAACGATGTCCCTGTCCGATGCGCTCGCCGTAGCGAATAAACGACCGCGGCGCCAGGCCGAAGCGGTAGCCCACGAATTGCAGCACGACGTTTTCGCCCTCGTCGGTCTGCACCCAGAGGGCATTGGCTGGACAATCCGGCCCGATGCCCTCGGCAGCCGACTGCAGGTCCATGACCTTGCCTTCAACCGGACTTCGCCCCGTGTAGGTACCGAGACTGCTGACGCGAATGCGAATCAGGTGGGCTTCGCCCTGCACGACGCATTTTTCGGTAATCTCTACGGCGACGACCGTGCCGTCGGCCGGGCTAATCACACCGAGGGCGACCGAGGGCACTTCGCGGGTCGGATCGCGAAACAACAGGAACAGCAAAACGACCAGGGCCGCAGGCACGAGCGCGAACCAGGGATCGGAGAATCGGACCAGCGCGACACCGACTGCCACCACCAGAATTATCGGCAGAATGCCCTCCTGGGCAATAAATGGATTGCGTTTTCCGTGAACCACTCGAGTGTCTTCAATACCAGGCGAGCACGGACGATCTCCTGCTTTCACGGCAGAGTCAATATGGGAAATACGCAGCCGTCACATCGTCCGGCAGAAACGGTTAGAATGCGCGCCTCATGGACTCAAGGTTTTGCGATCAATGCGTTTTTCCGAATTCGGGCTGACCACACTCAAGGAAGTACCCGCTGAGGCGGAAATTGTCAGCCACCAGCTCATGCTGCGCGCCGGACTGATCCGACGCCTCGCATCCGGCCTGTTTACCTGGATGCCAATCGGGCTGCGTATCCTGCGAAAAGTCGAATCCGTGGTGCGAGAGGAAATGAACCGCGCCGGCGCGCTCGAGCTGTTGATGCCGGCCGTGCAACCTGCCGAGCTGTGGCAGGAATCCGGGCGCTGGGACCAGTACGGCCCGCTCCTGCTGCGTATGCAGGATCGCCATCAGCGGGAGTTTTGTTTTGGCCCGACACATGAGGAAGTCATCACGGACATCGCGCGGCGGGAACTGCGCAGCTACAAACAACTGCCGATCAACTACTACCAGATCCAGACCAAGTTCCGCGACGAAATTCGGCCGCGTTTCGGCGTGATGCGGGCTCGCGAATTCATTATGAAAGATGCCTACTCTTTCGATATCGACCACGCCGGACTCGAAGCCTCCTACGCCAGGATGCATACCGCGTATACGGCGATTTTCGAACGCCTTGGGCTGAAATTCCGCGTCGTCGACGCGGACAGCGGCGAAATCGGCGGCAGCCGCTCGCAGGAATTTCATGTGCTGGCCGATTCCGGCGAGGACGCGATCGCCTATAGCGACGCCGACAATTACGCATCAAATATAGAGACTGCAGCCACGTTCCCCCAGGCAGGCAGTCGCCCGGCCGCGACGGAACCGCTCGAGAAGATCAAGACGCCGGGAATCGGGACGATTGCTGCGCTCTGCGAGTTCCTTGATGTCACACCATCGCAAACGCTCAAGACCCTGATCGTCGAGGGTAGCGACGGACCCGTCGCCCTCGCACTGCGTGGCGACCACGAACTCAACTCGGTGAAAGCGCAGAAGATTCCGGGTGTTGCATCGCCGCTGACCATGGCCAGTCCGGACGTCTTACGCAAAGTCACGGGCTGCGCGCCGGGATTCGCCGGCCCGATCGGGCTCGACATTCCTGTGTTTTACGATCATGCAACGGCAGCCATGAGTGATTTCGCCTGCGGCGCCAATGAAGCGGATATGCACTACAAGGGCACCAATTTCGATCGCGACATCGATGCCACTGAAACGGTCGATATTCGCAACGTAGTGGCTGGAGACCCCAGCCCCGGTGGCAAGGGGACGCTCAGCATTGCGCGAGGTATTGAAGTCGGGCATATCTTCCAGCTGGGCGACAAATACAGCCAGGCAATGGGCGCAACCGTTCAGGATCCGGACGGCAAAAACCGGACCATGGCCATGGGCTGCTATGGGATTGGCGTCACGCGCATCGTCGGCGCTGCAATCGAGCAGAATCACGACGATAACGGGATTATCTGGCCCGGGCCGCTGGCGCCGTTCGACGTGGTGCTGGTTCCGATAAACCTGCAGCGCTCCGATACCGTGCGCGAAGCCGCTGAAGCGCTATACGCAGAACTCAGCGATAAGGGCTTTGACGTTCTCTACGATGACCGTGATGCGCGGCCTGGCGTGAAGTTCGCGGACGCCGAGTTAATTGGAATCCCGCATCGGCTCGTGATCAGCGAACGCAACCTGGCTGCAGGTGAACTGGAATACCGGCACCGGAGGGAAAACGAATCGCGCAATTTGAAACGTGAAGAGGCTCTCAAACTGCTCGAGGAATCCACTGTAAGCTAATGATTCCAATACACTATGAGCCCTGTCATACTGCAGCCATGAAGTTGACCCGTCGCATCAGAGTGCTCGCCCTGTGTGCCGTCCTTGTTTCAGGCGGCGCTGCCGCGGCCGAGCCAGCGCCTGACCCGGAGCTCCGTGAGGCACTGCGCCAGGCGGCCAGCGAATCCGCGAGCTTCGCGGATCGCTTTCATGCCGAGGTATGGCTGACCGACATGTCGCGGCGCCTGGCGCGCCAGGTCAAGGACCCGGAGGAGCGCATCGAGCTTTTGACGCTGGTACACCTGGAAGCGGCCCGCGTCGAGCTGCCGCCAGAGCTCGTTCTGGCAGTCATCGAAGTTGAGAGCAACTTCGACCGCTACGCTGTTTCCGTCGCCGGGGCGCTCGGGCTGATGCAGGTCATGCCATTCTGGCTCAACGAAATTGGCCGGCCCGACGACAACTTGTTGCACACCGACACCAATCTCCGCTATGGCTGCACCATTCTGCGCTTCTATCTCGATAAGGAAAAAGGCGATTTGCGGCGAGCCCTGGGCCGATACAACGGCAGCCTGGGCAAGCGCAAGTACCCGAACAAGGTCATCGACAAGCTGAGCAAGAAGTGGTTTCAGGCCTGACGCGGCTAGCCGATCCTGAAGCCCGGCAGCTCCTGGTATTCCGCCGGACATTGCTGCACAGCTGACACATCTGCCAGCGGCGGCCCCTGTTGCAGCCAGGCGTAAAGCGCCGCCAGTGCCTCGTCAGAACCGCAGGCGAGCACCTCGACGTCGCCGTTGTCCAGGTTGATCGCGTGCCCCGTGATGCCGAGCCGCACTGCTTCGCGCCGCGTGCTGTCACGAAACCAGACACCCTGTACGCGGCCGCTGACGCGAAACCGCCGCGCTGCCTGCTGCGAAACGGATGAAGGCGAACGCCGCGTTATTGGGAATCGTCCTCTTCGGGATCCTCACCGGCCTCGCTGGCTTTGAGCGCGTCGAGAGCCTTCATTTTTGCCTGCTTGGCGTCATATCGCGCCTGCGAATACTGGCGGTCATTGAGCTCTTGCTGCGCTTTCTGCAGATAGGATTCCGCGGCCTTGAGATGAATCGCGGCTTTTTCAGCCGCCCCGGCCTCCTTCGCGACGGCGATTGCCTGCCGTGCATCGCTCATTTCCTGCACGGGCGGCGCCGTTTCGCAGCCTGCCGTAAACAAGACAGCGGCTACCAGGAGTCCCTGCATGAGCGATTTCAGTCCGGATGTTTTCACGTCTTATTCTTGTTATGGAAACCGCTCAACGCTATCAACCGGGACCACTGGCCGTCAAGCCGGCTGGGCTGCGCTGACGCGCCCGATCGAGCCTGTTAGAGTTCGCCTTCGGCACCGAGACTGCTTGAGAGAGGGCCTGATGGCGTTGACGATTTACCACAACCCCCGATGTTCCAAGTCACGGAAAACCCTGGAAATCATCCAGGCCGCTGGCGTTGTGCCGACGATTGTCCCGTATCTGCAGGAGACACCTGACGCGGCGCAGATTCTTGCTATTGCAGCCAGCCTCGGCACGCCCGTAGCCGACCTGCTGCGTCCCGGCGAGAGCGCTGTCAGGGAGGCAACCGATCTCCCGGGTCTGAATGACGATACGGCGCTCGCGGCGTGGATCGCCGAGCATCCTATAGCGCTGCAGCGACCCATCGTTGTTGAGACTGAAAGTGGCAGAGCTGTGATCGGAAGACCACCCGAGAACGTACAAGTTCTGCTTCCCTGATGTCTGAGATCCTCGTTCTTTATTACTCGCGCAAGGGCGCAACAGAAGCGCTTGCCCGGGAAGTATGTCAAGGCGTCGACGGCGTTTCCGGCATGGCGGCGCGTCTCCGCACCGTGCCTGAAGTGTCAGCAGTCAGCGCGGCCGTCGAAGACGCGGTACCCGGTTCCGGCCCCCCGTATGCCACGCCGGCGGACCTCGCCGAGTGCGCGGGCCTGGTCATGGGCAGCCCGACAAATTTTGGCAACATGTCGGCGCCGCTAAAGCACTTTCTCGACGGCACGGTCAGCGAGTGGTTTAAAGGCGCCGCAGCCGGCAAGCCCGCCGGCGTATTTGCGTCGACTTCGACATTACATGGCGGGCAGGAAACGACGCTACTTACGATGGCCCTGCCACTGCTGCACCATGGCATGCTGATCGTGGGATTGCCGTACACCGAAGAGGCATTGACCACGACGACCTCGGGCGGAACGCCTTACGGCGCAACGCACGTTACCTGGAATCGCAATCCTGATTCCCTATCGGAAGAAGAAAAGTACCTGGCGCGCGCGCTCGGAAAACGCGTTGCCGAGATTGCGGGCCGCCTGGACGGCACCTAGTCGCTTTCCGGCAATTTGAGAACATCCCGCACGAAAGGAACAGTCAGTCGCCGCTGCGCGCGCAGTGCTTCGAAGTCCAGCTTGTCCAGCAATCCATACAGGCTCGCCATGTCACGACGACTGCGCTTCAGCAGGTAACGCGCAGTCTCGCCCGGAAGATCGAGCCCGCGATGCGTGGCGCGCAGCTGCAAGGCCGTCACTCGCTGCTCATCGTCCAGCTCATGAACATGAAACACGGGCAATCGCGACAAGCGGCTGGCAAGATCCGCCAGCCCGATTGGACACTCTCGCGGCGCCATACTGGCAGCCACAATCAGCTGGCCGCCCGCGTCTGAAAGCTGGTTGCACAGATCGAATAACGCCGTCTCCCAGTCAGCGTCGCCTGCGACTGTCTCGATATCATCGATGCACACCAGTTCGCGGCTCGCGAGGCCATCCAGAATCGCTGGCCCGGACGCAGCGAACGTTGACAACGGGATATAGACGGAACGATCGCCGGCCTGATCACACACGGCTTGAAGAAGGTGCGTCTTGCCCGTGGATACTGCGCCCCACAACCAGCATCCATGCCCGTCCAGGCCGGCAGCGTCAACGGCGAGTTCGCGTAGTGTTGCGACCAGCGACTCGTTGCCCTGCGCGTAAAAGCTGGCAAACACCGCATGATCGGCAAGACGTAATGGCAGTACCAGCTGACTCATTCGTCCTCGAGTACCACGAGGGCGTCGGGATGTTCCTTGAGATAACGATGAAAAGCGAAGCGCACAAGGACCGAGAGGACCGCTGCCGCGGGCAGCGCCAGCAGTATGCCGAAGAAGCCAAACAGCTGACCGCCGGCGGCGACAGCGAAGATGATGATCACGGGGTGCAGACCGATGCGGTCACCAACCAGCTTGGGCGTCAGCACCGAACCTTCGAGAACCTGGGCGAGCGTAAAAGTGACGACAACGCCGACCAGTTGCCAGAGCGGGTTGGGCTCAAGCGCGACCGTCAGGCCCGCCAGGGCGATGCCGAACACGAACCCCAGATACGGCACGAAACTGACGAGGCCCGCAACGACGCCAATGGCAATCGCGAACTTCAACCCGACGAGGCTGAGGCCGACCGAATAGATGATCGCAAGTGCTGCCATAACCAGCAATTGACCGCGCAGGAAGGCGCTGAGTACATCGTCTGTTTCCCGGGCAAGCTGGAAGACCGTGTCTCGCTGGCTTTCCGGAACCAGGGCACCAACGTGGATAAGAATCGAGTCCCAGTCGCGCAGCAGGTAAAATGTCAGGATCGGAATCAGGAACAGGCTGAGGACAGCGGCCGCCAGGGCGCCGCCGGATTTGCTGACGGACAGCAACAGTTTGCCGCTCCAGCTGCCGACCATGTCGCTGTATCGCGCAAGAAATGCGCCGATGCCCACGTCGTCACCTGATTCCAGGTCCAGCCAGCCCGTCACCGACGGCAGCCATTCCTGCTCCACGCGTCTCGCAATGTCGGGCAATGCATCGAACAACGCAGCGATCTGTGTCTTGATCAATGGACCAACGAGCAAGATCAACAGTGCCAGCAAGAGAAAAGTAATCAGAAATACGGCGACGACGGCCACGGTGCGCGGCATCTTGAGTTTCTGCAGGCGATCCGCCAGCGGATCGCCAATGTACGCCAGCAATGCGGCCGCAACGAACGGAGTCAGGACCGGCGCCAGCAGATAAAACAGCCAGCCGGTCAAGGCAATTGCGATGAGCCAGTTAAGACGCAGGTCAGTTTGCATGTCTATTCACCCACACTCGCACGTTTCGACCAGGACAAGACATAGTCTACGCCACTGATGACGACCGTGATCAGGATTGCAGCACCAAGCACCGTGATTGAGATCTCGTCGGGCCAATCAAAGCCGGCGCGACTGAGCACGAACAGCAGGAACAGGAGCTGCAGTGCCGTATTGAGCTTACTGATCCTGGTTGGCTCACCCTGTACCGGCTTTACTATGAAGTTGTAAGCGGCCGCACCGCCGACAATGACGACGTCGCGCAGGATGACCACGGCTGTGAGCCAAATGGGGATATGTTGCATGTACGTCAACGTAATGAACGTGCCGGCGACCAGCAGTTTATCCGCGACAGGATCCAACAGCGCACCCAGTCGAGTGTGCCAGTCGTATCGCTTTGCAAGATAACCGTCGATGCCATCCGAGAAACCGGCCACGAAGAATAGCACCAGCGCCAGCGGAAATTGTTCGTTGAGTATCAACAGCAGAATAGGTGCCACGAGCACGACTCGCAGCAACGAAATGGCGTTGGGTAACCAGCGGAAAGACATGCGTGCAGATCTCAGGGGCCGTAGAAAAACTCGAGGGCGGTGCCGGGCGGGATGTCACCAGGAAACGTTGCGCTTTCCTGTTCGATAAGTCCATTGAACCTCAGAGCCCGACTGAGCCGGTCCGCACCACCGCGCACGTCAACGCGATAACTCACGCGATCGCCAGCCACCTCGGTGATAACGAAGTTCTCGATCAGGGTGACGCCATCCAGCAGGCTCTGCAAAGACCCGTACGCCTGTACCGACACGATTCCGGACACATGAAGCGCAACGGATTCGATCGGGGCATTGCCGCCGACCGCGAATTCCGCGGTCAGCAGATCCGCGACGCGACCTACAATGGCCTCGGGTGGTCCGTTCCAGCTGCGTTCTGCCCCACTGAAATAATAGCTCCACTCTTCACGACGGCTGGACGATGGACGAATGCGTCCGATCAGGATGGAGTTGACGTCATAGCGATCGGATGCAGCGATTATTCGCTCATCGAATCCGCCCCAGATGTCGCTGAACGAAACGTTCTGCAGGTCGATGGTATCGAGTAGCGGAAACACCAGTGGTAGCCCGCGTCGCTCGGCGATTTCCAGGACACGTTCCCTGAGACGTCTGTTGAGATCAATCGAGCGGGACAGACCCTCCGTGCGATCAGGGTCGTCTGCACCGATTACTTCGCGGCTGCCGCGCCCCCAGTCAACGGCCAGCCAGACCAGTGTCAGCGGCCGCTCAGCGCCCCAAACCGTCTGTCCGGCGTTGCGCAAGGTCTGCTCGATCGCCTGTCCGTCGAATGACACCCACAGAGAATTATCGGCACCCGGTCGGAATTGCATGACATAGGACGCAGGATCGGGGAACAACTCGCGAATCGCATCGGCATTCGCGCTGAGCTCGGACCCGGAAACGCGCATCAGCACCTCGGCGAGAGCCAGTTCGTAGGCGTCTTTGCGCGGATCCTTTGCTTCGCGATCGAATGGGACCTCAGCCGTATAGAGCGTCGCAACTTCGACCGCGGCTGCCGGGGGCACGAGGCCGCCGCTCAACAACGCGGCTGCCAGCACGCAGCCGATCGTTTGCCGGAGTTTTGCGAAGCGTCGGGATAATCGGGTTTTTAACAAGGGTGGTATCCCCATTCAGAAGCAAGCACTATTATATCGCCCCCGCAGAGTATGCCACTCCAACATGACCAATAAACCTCTAACGTACAAAGACGCCGGTGTCGATATAGACGCCGGTAACGAACTCGTCGAGCGAATCAGGCCTCTCGTCAAACGCACACGACGGCCCGAGGTACTCTCGGGCATCGGCGGTTTCGGCGGGCTGTTTGCACTCCCGCCGGGCCGTTATCGTGAGCCCGTGCTGGTTTCCGGCACCGATGGAGTCGGTACCAAGCTGATGCTCGCGCAGCACCTCAATCGTCACGACACGATCGGCATCGATCTCGTAGCCATGTGTGTCAACGACATACTGGTTCAGGGCGCGGAACCGATGTTTTTCCTCGACTATTTTGCCTGCGGCAAACTGGATACGGCGGTGGCAGCGGACGTCATCGCAGGTATCGCCGATGGCTGTTTGCAGGCGGGCGCTGCGCTGATTGGCGGCGAAACCGCCGAGATGCCGGATATGTATTCCGACGGCGATTACGACCTGGCCGGTTTTACAGTTGGCGCGGTCGAGCGAGCCGAACTGATCGACGGCAGCGCCATCGAAGCCGGAGACGCACTGATCGGTATCGCGTCCAGCGGACCTCATTCCAACGGTTACTCGCTGATACGCAAAATCCTGGATCGGGCCGGCGATTCAACTATCGACGGCGAACCGGCGAACGTCAGGCTTCTTGCGCCGACGCGTATATACGTCACGGCAATTCTCGCACTGATCCAGGCGATTCGCGTCAAAGGTCTTGCGCACATCACGGGCGGTGGCCTCACGGAAAATGTGCCGCGCATTTTTCACACGGCACTGGACGCAGAGATCGACGCGTCAACCTGGCAGCAAGGTCCCGTTTTCGACTGGCTGGCAGAGCAAGGCAACGTCGAGACCGACGAAATGCGGCGCACGTTTAACTGTGGCGTGGGCATGGTCGTCGTAGTCGACGAAAGCAAGGTCGACGATGCGATTCGCATCCTGACCGATCAGGGAGAGCATGCCTGGCGAATAGGTCGTGTTGTGGCCGGTAACCGGAAAACGCGATACGTCTGATGGCAACGCGCTGCAGAACCGCGGTTCTCATTTCGGGATCGGGCACCAACCTCCAGGCATTCATCGATCGAGTCGGCTGCGGTGCGCTGGACCTCGAACTGTCCGTCGTTTTCTCCAACAAGCCCGACGCCTACGGCCTCGTGCGCGCGAAAAATGCCGGCATTCCCACAGCCTGCATCGAGCACGGCGATTTTGCTGGCCGTGACTCCTTTGATCGCGCCGTAGCCGCGAAACTCGATGAGTGGCAGCCTGACCTGCTGGTCCTGGCCGGCTTTATGCGCATCCTGAGTGCCGCGTTCGTGGCGCACTACGCCGGCAAGATTCTGAACATACACCCGGCACTGCTGCCGGCGTACCCCGGGCTGAACACCCATCAGCGAGTGCTCGATGCGGGAGACAGGTGGCACGGCAGTACGGTGCATTTTGTGACCGAGGAACTCGACGGCGGACCCCGCATCCTGCAGGGACGGCTACCTGTCGTCGCGAGTGAGACAGCCGACCAACTGGCCGCACGCGTGCAGGCCGTCGAACACCAGATTTATCCTGAGGCCGCCGGCTGGGTCGGCGATGGTCGGGTCGAGTTTCGAGACGGCAGGACCTGGATCGACGGCAAACCGGCCATCGATCCCGTCGTGCAGACATTCGACGCCGTGGGAAGGAGGCTGTAGGAGCGGCTCCTAGCCGCGAATCGGGCCAGGAAGGCCCTCCTGCAGAATATATATCACGCCTTCGGCAGGGTCACGCCCGTCTGGCCCTGGTACTTGCCACCGCGATCCTTGTAAGACGTTTCACAAGCCTCATCGGATTCCAGGAATAGCATCTGCGCCACGCCCTCGTTGGCGTAGATTTTAGCCGGCAGCGGCGTCGTGTTGGAAAACTCGAGCGTCACGTGTCCTTCCCACTCGGGTTCGAGTGGCGTGACGTTAACGATGATGCCGCAACGCGCGTAGGTCGACTTGCCGAGGCAGATCGTTAACACAGTCCGCGGAATGCGAAAAAACTCGACTGTCCTTGCGAGCGCGAAAGAATTGGGTGGAATCACACAAACATCACTCTGGATATCAACGAAGCTGGTCTCGTCGAAGCCTTTCGGGTCGACGATCGCCGAATTGATGTTTGTAAAAATCTTGAATTCGTCCGAGCAACGAACGTCATAACCGTAACTGGACGTCCCGTAACTGACGATGCGCTCGCCGCGATTCTCCCGGACCTGGCCCGGCTCGAACGGTTCGATCATGCCGCGTTCGACAGCCATGCGGCGAATCCAGTGATCGGCTTTGATACTCACTTTCGCTCCTCGACGACGATAGTGCCGAATTTCGAACTGTGGTCGGTGCGCTCCGCCGCCTGCGCGGCGCCAATTCTCCACGCTGTCTCACGATAGGCTGCAGCAACCGCGGATTCGGGCTCGGCAATCACAGTTGGCCTTCCCGAATCGGTTTGTTCACGAATTCGTGTATCCAGAGGCAGCTGCCCGAGCAGCCGAACATCGAAGTCGCGGCTCATTTTTTCGGCGCCCCCCGCGCCAAAAATGGCGTCCTCGTGCCCGCACTTGGAGCACACGTGGGTACTCATGTTTTCAACAACACCCAGCACCGGAATCGAGACCTTGCGAAACATCGCCAGGCCCTTGCGCGCGTCGATCGCCGCAATATTCTGTGGCGTCGTGATAATCACGACTCCTGAAACCGGCACCTGCTGAGCCAGCGTCAGCTGGATATCACCGGTGCCGGGCGGCATATCGACAATCAGGTAATCGAGATCCTCCCACTGCGTTTGATGCGTCAACTGACTCAGGGCGGATGTCACCATCGGGCCGCGCCAGATCATGGGCTGATCGGGGTCGACTAACGCGCCGATCGACATGACCTGAAGGCCGTGAGCCCGCAGCGGCCGCATAGTCTTGCCATCTTCGCTGACCGGCTGCTGCCCGACGATGCCCATCATGTGAGGCTGACTCGGGCCGTAGATATCGGCATCCAGAATGCCGACGGCTGCGCCTTCCGCTGACAGTGCCAGCGCGATATTTGCCGCGACTGTCGATTTGCCAACCCCGCCTTTGCCCGAGGCCACGGCGATGATGTTCTTTACGGCCGGGATGGGCTTAAGATTGTTTTGGACCGCGTGCCGGATAATTCGTGTATCCAGGGCTATTTCGACGTCTGCTGCCCCGGTTTCCGCGCGCACGGCGTCCGAGATCTGTTGCCTGGTGGACGCATGCGCGCTCTTGCACGGAAAACCGAGTTCGATCGTCGCCGTCACGCGGTCGCCGGAGACGCTGGCGTCGCGGACCCGGCCAACCGCGCATGGAATTGAGGAACTTGCTCACATCTGAATCTGTTGACACCGTCACACTTCGCTCGTCTGCATTAGGTAAAATTTGGGTTCGAAGGACCGGCCAGCGCCGGAAATTCGGTGGCACATTGTAACGGAGGCAGGCCAGGAACCAAGCCGTTTTTGGATATCCTCGCCAAATTGTCATTATTTGCTGAAAGCCAGTAATGGCGGGCAATGTGCCGGGTCCGTTGTGGCATAATGCCGCGTCGGGAACAGAGCAACACTGCAAACGAGGGTGCCTGCTTAGGCAACCACGCCCCGTATTGCTTGGGCAAGAGCGTATTTACGAATTGGCGTTACGTAAGATAGCAATGGAGATTATGGCAATCGCAGACAGGCCGCGCGCGAGGCTGGCCTTCGTCGCGTCGCTGCGCCTGCTAATTGATGGCGGCTGCGCGAAATGAGCTTTCTCGCTTCTTTTCGTTCCGACCAGGTTCTGGCGCAACTCGTAGCACAGCCGGATGCTGCCTCGCCCGCTGCACAAAAACTCGTTGACACTCGTTGACAAGCTCAAGAAAGCCGGCAACAGGGCTGTTCCAAAGATCATCGACGCCCTCGCCCTGTCCGACAAGACGCACACGATGGTGTTGGTCGACATTCTCGGCGAACTCGTCAACGACAAGAACCTGGACATGTACCGCGAAGGGCTCGCCGACGGGAACGAACGTGTCGTATCCGGCACTGCCTGGGCCCTCTCCAGCAGCACCGACTACAATCCCAACAGCCTGCTTGATTTTTTCGACGACGACGAAGTGTCGAAAGCGGCGCTCATCGAAGTACTGCGCGTACACAAGCAGGATCTCAGCGTGCACGAACTCCTGCGACGCGCATACGAGTGCGAAACCAAGGAAAAAGCCGCGATCTTCAAGATCATCGAGGAAATAATCAAACCCGAAATGGTGCCGGACCTGATCGCTCGTATGGGCGGCAAGGACCCGGTCATCAAGATGCACCTGATGAACCTGCTGGCCAGGTTCGACAAACCGGGAATCAATCACGCGCTGGAAATGCAGCTCAAGGATCCGAATAAGATGGTCCGCAGCGCCGCGCTTTCTGCGCTCGCGTCGCGCGGCGGCAAAATCAATATCGAAAAAGTTGCGGAGGTCCTGACGGACCCCGACCTCGACGTACAGAACAAAGCCGTCGATGTGCTCATCAAAGCCGATCACCCGGACACGATCCGTTATTTGGTCACTGCGCTAAAAGATGAATCGGAGTATGCGCGACGCGCCGCTGTTGAAGTACTCAATGAAATTGGCGATGTCAATTCCGTCAAGGATTTGCTGGCGGCGATCAAGGACGATGACTGGTGGGTACGCTCTCGCGCCGGCGATGCGCTGGCCGAGATCGGTGGTCCAAGAGTCGTCGATTCGGTCGTCACTCTGATCAACGACGAAGACGAAGATATTCGCCGCACAGCGATCGAGATCCTCAATGCCACCAAGGATCAGCGCGCCGTCGACCATTTGATCAAGGCAACAGACGACAGCGACTGGTGGGTCCGCGAGCGTGCCGTCGATGCACTTTCCAAAATCGGCGATACCAAAGCGCTGCCAAAACTCGAGGCCATGCTCGGCAAAGACAGCAAGACGGACACTGTTGTGATTCGCGCACTGGCGAAGCTGGGTAGCCATAAACACATCAACCAGATCCTGCCCCTTTTGCAGCGGCCAGAACGCGAAATTCAGGTCGAAGCCATCAAAGCTGTGGCGCAGCTGACCGACGACGCGAACGCCGACACGATTCGCAATCTGTTGAAGAAGATCAAGGAATCGGAAGACGCAACCATTATCAATGTTGCCGACAAAGCCCTCAAGGATCTGGACGCCCGCTACTCCGAAACAGTTCTCGAAGAAAACGTCCGTGCGAAAAAGATCGCCTCGCATACCAAAACGCTCTTGCTTGAAAATGAC
>CAMYIS010000073.1 GCA_947258485.1 uncultured Woeseiaceae bacterium | reverse complement strand
TGGCGGCGGCGATCAATTTGATCCTGAATTCCTGCGTATCAGCCCGAACAACCGGATGCCGGCCATCGTCGATACCGATACCGGGATATCGGTCTTTGAAGGCGGCGCCATTCTCATCTACCTGGCGGAAAAGGCCGGAATGCTACTGCCGGAACAGCAGGCGGCACGCTTCGAAGTGCTGCAATGGTTATTTTGGCAGGCGGCCGGACTGGGGCCGATGGCGGGGCAGCTCAGTCATTTCGTGAACTACGTAAAGGAATCGGTTCCGTATGCAGAGCGGCGTTACGCGAACGAATACGATCGTTTACTCGCTGTCATGGATGTGCGACTGCGGGATCGTGAGTTTCTTGCAGGCGATTATTCCATCGCTGATATCGCCAGCTTTCCGTGGGTTGTTCCGTATCGTCGCTTGGGTATCGACCTCGACAAGTTTTCCAACCTGAGACGCTGGTTCGACACGCTCAAAGTCCGGCCTGCCGTAAGACACGGCATGGATCTTGGTAAGGACTGGAGGCGGGACGAAAGACGAAACGAAAATGCCCGGGCCATGATTTTTGATCAGGATTCCGCAACCGTTTTCGCTGCGGCCAAAGCGCTGGAGGAATAGTTTGAAGTTCTATGATTGCAAGACCGCGCCCAGCCCAAGGCGAGTCAGGGTATTTCTCGCAGAAAAGGGAATCGACCTCGAAACCGTACAGGTCGATCTTGGTAGCGGGGAGCAATTCAGTGAAGCGTTTCGCAAGATCAACCCGGACTGCGTTGTGCCCGTTCTGGAGCTCGATAACGGTCGCTGCCTGAGCGAAGTGCTGGCGATCTGCAGTTATCTCGAAGAGCTGAATCCGGAGCCCCCTTTATTCGGCAAGACGGCCGAGGAACGTGCAGTCGTGTTGATGTGGAATGCGAAAGTCGAGCAGCAGGGGCTGTGGGCAATGGCAGATGCGTTTCGAAATTCTTCAAAGGCACTGACAAATAACGCGTTGCCAGGGCCGGACAACTATGTGCAGATTCCCGAGCTCGCTGACCGCGGCCGCACACGCGTTGCGAAGTTTCTGGAAAGACTGGACAGCCAGCTCGCCGATAACGAATACGTCGCCGGAAATTTCTTCTCTGTGGCTGACATATCGGCGATGGTCACGGTCGATTTTGCAGCCTGGATCAAGATAGCCGTGCCGGACGACGCCGGGAACCTCATTCGCTGGTACGGCGAGGTTTCGAAGCGGCCAAGTGCGTCCGCCTGATGTCAGGACTTTTCCGCTAGCGCCGAAAATCCGAGAAATAACAGCAGCCCGATTTTGACCAACTCGAACGAGGAATAAATGGCGTGGGCATAAGATGGGGGAGGCTCACCGCCGGCCATGATCACGTCGGTTCGCGCTGCGAGTTCCGGTATCAGCCAGACGCCCTGTGCCATAACGATCAACGCCAGGATTGCGCAAAAAGCCCACCATTTTCGAGTGAGTCCGGCAATTCTCACAACAAGTAGTAAAAGCACCAGCGCCACGAGTTCAGCCTTATTCAGCGCCGCGAAAACCACGCGGCCTACATCAAGGGCAACGGGGCGTGTAATCGACGCTGCCGTGAATCGAACCGGCGTCGCGATCATCGATACGCCGACCGTCATGCCGATCCACAGAAAGCAGACCCAGGCGGGGCTCAGTATTGCGTTGCGAATTTGGATGGCCACCGTCATATAATGCACCACCGATCTCTGAATGACACCGATGAAGACCGAGAAAGAACCGCAACTGGCATCGCGCGTACTGATGATTCGCCCCGTCCGCTTTGAGAGCAATCCGCTCACAGCGCAGTCGAATCTTTTTCAGGGCAAGACCGATTTGGCGCCAGAGGCGCAGCAGGCCGCTGCACTCAGAGAGTTCGACGGGCTCGCCGATGCATTGCGCGACTCTGGCGTCGACGTCGTGGCTGTTGACGACACGCCCGAGCCGCATACGCCGGACTCGATATTCCCAAACAACTGGATCAGCCTGCACGCCGACGGGCGCCTGGTGCTGTACCCGATGGAGGCCGCGAATCGCCGCACAGAACGCCGTACCGATATCATCGAACATTTGCATGACGAGTTAGGTCTGTTAGTCACGGAAATCGTCGACCTGACAGCGCACGAAGACTCGGGTCACTTCCTGGAAGGCACTGGCAGCATGGTGCTCGACCGCGCCAATCGAATTGCGTACGCGTGTCTGTCGTCGCGTACCCACCTGGATCCCCTCGGTGACTTTGCTCAACGTATGAACTACGAAGTCGTTACCTTCGACGCGGTCGACCGCGATGGCGTGCCTATCTATCACACCAACGTATTGATGAATGTCGGCGAGAAGCTGGCCGTAATTTGCGATGTGGCGATCCCGCGCGAGGATCAACGCGCGGCCGTTCTCGCGCAGCTGCACGATTCAGGACACGATGTCATTCGCCTGAGTTACGCACAGCTGGAGGCGTTCGCAGGCAATATGCTCGAACTACGAAATGACCAGGGCGAACGCGTGGTCGCCATGTCGCAACAAGCTTTCGATTCTCTGAACGAAGAACAACTCGGCAAGCTGCGGGCGAACGGCAGAATTGTCAGCGTGCCGATTGACACCATTGAAATGTCGGCCGGCGGCAGCGTGCGTTGCATGCTCGCCGAGGTTCACTTGCCGCATGCATAGCTCTAATTCGTGGGCAGGCGACTTTAAAAACGCGAGTTTGCCCATAAATCCTGATCTCATATTGGATCCTGAAAAAACAGGAGAGTCCCCATGGCTCGAGTTAGTCAGCAAAGAAACCTGGTTGTAATTGTCGTCGGCGCAGTGTTGCTGGTCCTTGTTGGCGCGCAGTTCGTCAAAACGGTGCCACCCGGTCGAATAGGCGTCGCAACACTATTCGGTAACGTTCAGCCCGAAGGCTACTCGCAGGGCATCCATATTCCGGTGAATCCTCTTTATCGCTGGACCATGTATGACGCACGGCAAAAAACACACCTGGAAACTGCAAATGTCCCAAGCCAGGATCAGCTGCAGACCAAGCTGGATGTCAGCGTGCAATACCGAATCGATGGGGCGATGGCACCAGATATTCTCGAGCAAACCGGTGACGAAATCGCTGCTGTTCGCGTACACCTGATACCGAAACTGCGCTCGCTGTTGCGTGAGCAGGGCAAGAGCATCAAGCGTGCGGAGGATTTCTTCCAGGAAGCTACGCAGGAAACGTTGCAGCTGGCGCTGACCGGCGGCCTCAGAGAATACCTGGAGCCGAAAGGCATTATTGTATCGGCCGTGTTGATCCGTGACATAACCCTGCCGCCGTTCATCGTTGAGGCCATTGAGCAAAAGAAAGAGCGCGAACAGGCCGTTGAGCGGGAACGGGCTGAACTTGAACGCGTACGGACGGAGCTGCAACAGCAGGTGGCCCGGGCTGAAGCCGGGCGTGAAGCTGCCGAGCAGGAAGCTGCCCGGAAAAGGATACTTGCCGATGCCCAGGCCTACGAAATAACGCAGATCAACAATGCGATCGCGCGCAATCAGGCGTATATTCAGTTGCAGTCACTTGAAGCGCTGAAAGCCATCTCCAAGGATCCGGCAAGCAAAGTGTAT
>CAMYIS010000072.1:16537-17985 GCA_947258485.1 uncultured Woeseiaceae bacterium | reverse complement strand
TCGAGATTTCGCGCTGCACCGAAGAACCGTTCCGGCCGATGCAGGGCGTTGGCATCCACGCCGCCGGTCAGGACTTTGCCCGAGGACGGCACAACGGCGTTGTAGGCTCGCGCCAGGCGCGTGATCGAGTCAAGCAGGATGACGACGTCGCGCTTATGCTCGACGAGACGCTTGGCTTTTTCAATGACCATCTCGGCGACCTGGACGTGGCGGCTGGCCGGCTCATCAAACGTGGACGAAACCACCTCACCGCGAACCGTGCGCTCCATCTCCGTAACCTCTTCAGGACGCTCGTCGATGAGCAGAACGATGAGATCGACCTCTGGCGCGTTTGCACAGATTGCCGATGCAATATTCTGCAAAAGCATGGTCTTGCCGGCTTTCGGCGGCGAGACGATCAGGCCGCGCTGGCCCTTGCCGATCGGCGCAACCATGTCGATGATGCGCGCCGTGAGATCTTCAGTGCTGCCGTTGCCCTGCTCGAGCTTCAGGCGCTGCGTCGGAAATAGTGGTGTGAGGTTCTCGAACAGGACCTTGTTGCGCGCATTCTCCGGCGCGTCATGATTGATCTGGCCAACCTTGAGCAGCGCAAAATAGCGCTCGCCTTCCTTCGGCGGCCGAATCAGGCCTGAAACCAGGTCGCCGGTGCGGAGATTGAAGCGACGAATCTGGCTTGGGCTGACGTAGATATCATCGGGGCCCGCGAGATAGGAACTGTCCGATGAACGCAGGAAGCCAAATCCATCCTGCAGTATCTCGAGCACGCCATCACCGTAGATATCCTCACCCTTGCTGGCATGCGCCTTGAGGATCGAGAAAATCATGTCTTGCTTGCGTGAGCGCGACACCGAGCTCGACGAGCGCGGCTGCCGGGCGGGTCTTCAGCTCCGACAGGTTCATTATGTTCTTGCTTTGCTCGAGCTGCTCCGGCGTGATTACGTCGAGGCTGCCCTCTTCGTCATCAGGATATTCGGTATGTTGCGGTCGTCGTCGCCGACGGCGATTCGGATTGCCCTTGCTCTTGTTGCCCGATTTTTTCGGGCGGTTTTTAGTTGAAGTACCCAAGTACCCTCTCACAGATTAGTGTCCAGAAATTCTTCCAGTTGCGATTTAGGCATCGCACCCATTTTTTGCGCCTGCACGGCGCCGTCCTTGAACAAGATCAGCGTTGGAATGCTGCGGATGCCGAACTTCTGCGCCGTGTTCGGGTTTTCGTCAACATTCAGCTTAACGACCGCAAGTTTGTCTGCGTGCGATACAGCGACCTCTTCGAGCAGGGGCGCGATCATCTTGCATGGACCGCACCATTCGGCCCAGAAATCGAGCAGTACAGCTTTGTCATTTTGTAATACGTCGGCCTCAAATGTGCCGTCCGATGTGTGCACAATATTGTCGCTCACCGGCTACTTCCTCCCAATGAAAGTGATAGTTGTTTGTGGTTTTGCCCG
>CAMYIS010000072.1:0-16465 GCA_947258485.1 uncultured Woeseiaceae bacterium | reverse complement strand
TACGTCGGCCTCAAATGTGCCGTCCGATGTGTGCACAATATTGTCGCTCACCGGCTACTTCCTCCCAATGAAAGTGATAGTTGTTTGTGGTTTTGCCCGCTGTCGGAACTTCTGACAAGCGAACATTGCAAAAATGGATGACGCTGCCCTAACTATCAGGCAATATGTCGCAGCTTTATTGCCGGCTAATTCCGGCTGTTTCCGGCTTCTTTCTGGGTCGTTTAGGGAAGCGAAATTGGCGAGTGCGACGGTTGTCGCGTCGAATTAGGCCCAATTTGAACGTTTCGCGAGCCATATTGCAAGCTTTTGACGCATATTTTCTGGTCTCATTTCTATGTCTGAAAACCACCTGAGCGAACTCAGATTCGACTCCCTGCCACTTGATGAAAGCATTCGGGCCGGTATCCGTGACGCAGGCTTTGAGTTCTGCACGCCGATCCAGGCCAGCACGCTGCCGATTGCCCTCGAAGGTCACGACGTTGCCGGACAGGCGCAGACTGGCACAGGCAAGACCGCGGCATTCCTGATAGCCGCTTATCAGCGCCTCATCAACACACGATCAGACTCCGGCGAGAAACGTCAGCCCAGGCTGTTCGCGCTGGCACCGACGCGTGAGCTTGCTATCCAGATAGCGAACGATGCCGAAGTGCTGGGCAAGCACACGGGTTTCAAAATAGGCCTCGCATTCGGCGGCACGGATTATGACAAGCAACGCAACATACTCCAGGGTGGCGTTGATCTGCTTATCGGCACGCCGGGGCGCATCATCGACTACTTCAAGCAGGGCGTATTCAAACTCGACCAGGTCGAGGTCGCGATCCTCGATGAGGCCGATCGCATGTTCGACCTTGGTTTCATCAAGGACATCCGCTATCTGCTGCGGCGCCTGCCGGACCCCGACAAACGTCTCAACATGCTGTTTTCAGCAACGCTGTCACAACGCGTCATGGAACTCGCCTACGAACACATGAACGAGCCCGAGCTGATTCGCATCGAGCCGGACAAGGTCACCGCCGACCGCGTTCGCCAGGCTATCTTTTTTCCTTCGAACGAAGACAAGATGCCGCTGCTGGTCGGGCTGATTCGAGAAATGGGTCAGGGGCGCATCATGATTTTCGTGAATATGAAGCGAGAAGCCGAGCGCGTTCAGGACTACCTCGAAGCGAACGGCATCCATGCCAAAGCAATCTCGGGCGACGTACCGCAGAAAAAACGCCTGCGCATGCTGATGGATTTCCAGAGCGGCGAACTGGCCGTTCTTATCGGTACCGACGTAGCATCCCGCGGCCTGCACGTACCGGATGTGCAGTACGTCATCAACTACGACTTGCCAAATGAAGCTGAGGATTACGTACACAGGATAGGCCGCACAGCGCGCGCGGGAGCCGCGGGCGATGCCATCAGCCTGGGCTGCGAATCCTATGCGATCGGGCTGCCGGCGATAGAGGAGTACATCGGCCACAAGATACCGGTCGCCAATTACAATCCTGACGACTTACCCAAGCTCGTGAAGCCGAAACCGCGGAAGCGGAAGCCCTCCGGCAAGCGCGGCAGGCCCGGCGGCGGCAGGCCTGGCGGCGGCAGGCGACGCGGTCCCCCAAAAAAATCGTAGGAGCGTTTGTAGGAGCGGCCCCAGGCCGCGACCGCGCAACAGGTCGCGGCCTGGGGCCGCTCCTACAGACGCGTTTACAGCAGATCGGCCACGGTCTCGACGCCGCGAAATTCCGAACCACTCTGCAACGGCCGCGTCGTGTCCGGCCGGGTCACGGTGACGAGCATCTCGACGCCATACTCTTTCGCACTTGTCAGCACCGGCTGACTGTCATCGACAAACAACGTCGTCTCAATATCAAAGCCGACGTCGTCCTGCAGCGCATGCCAGAAGGCCTGGCTCTCTTTCGCGTAGCCATAGTTGTGCGAGCTGAGCACGCCGTCGAAGTAATCACCGAGCCCGGTAACCGCGTCTTTTAGCGCGAGCGTGTCGGGGTGCGAATTGGTTACCAGCAACACGCGTTTGTCCTGTTTCTGCACGGTGCGCAGAAAATCCAGGGCGCCTGGCAGATACCCGATACGATGATTGACATCGTGGTGTAACTGCATGACATCGATACCCAGCCGTTCGCACCAGTGATCCAGGCAATACCATTCCAGATCGCCCTGCACGTTGCGGTACTGGTCGAACAGGTGATCGCGTGCCGCCTCCAACGACATGCCATTGGCCGAGGCGTAGCGTCGCGGAACCAGGTCGCGCCAAACGTAGTTGTCGAACGCGAGGTCGAGCAGAGTGCCGTCCATATCGAGCATCAGGGTCTCGGTACGCTGCAACGCGGTTTTCGGATCGATTTTCATTGCTATACTGCGCGCCCCGAAAAATTGCAGGATTAATGCATGGATCTCAAATCGTTCATCGAACCCATCGTCGCGCTGGCCGAGGATGCCGGGCATGCGATCCTCGAAGTCTACTCGACAGATTTTGAGGTGCAAAGCAAAGTCGATGAATCGCCTTTAACCCAGGCGGATCTCGCGTCCAATCATCGGATTGTTGCGGGCCTTCGGCACCTGACACCCGACCTGCCCATTATCTCCGAGGAATCAGGCCTGCCGGATTTCGAGGAACGCCGGCACTGGGATCGCTACTGGCTGATTGATCCGCTTGACGGCACCAAGGAATTCGTCAATCGAAACGGCGAGTTCACGGTCAACATCGCACTGATCGTTAATAACCGACCTGTATTCGGCGTAGTGCACGTCCCCGTGCAAAACAAGACCTATGTGGGCTGCGAGGGCGTCGGTGCAGAATTACGTGACGCCGACAGACCGCCGCGGCCGATCCAGGTAGTCGCGAAAAGCCGTGAGCCGGTTCGCGTGGTTGGCAGCCGCTCGCACCGCGGCGCCAGCCTCGATGCTTATCTCGCGGCGCTCGGACCGCATGACATGGTGCCCATGGGTAGCTCGCTGAAGTTCTGCGTCGTCGCCGAAGGGGATGCCGACCTTTACCCGCGGCTCGGACCAACGTCGGAGTGGGACACGGCAGCGGCCCAGGCGGTCGTCGAGCAAGCCGGCGGAAGCGTCGTTACGCTGGACGGAAAATCAATGGCATACAATGCCAAAGCCGACATCCTTAACCCGCATTTTTTTGTCATTGGTGCTTCCGACAGAGACTGGTTGGCGCTGTTAGGCGACAGCGAGTAGCATGACTCCATGACGGAGAAGATTGACACCGAATCGTTTAAGCAGCTCGAGCGATTGCGGGAGCTGCGCGTCAGTCACAGGGATCTGGATTACCTGATCGACCGTTTGCAGGAAGACCCCATGGTCGATCAACTGCGTATAAGGCGCCTCAAGAAACGCAAGCTGCTGTTAAAGGACATGATCGCGAACCTCGAGAGCGAACTGATACCGGATCTCGACGCCTGACAATCATCATAGAGGCGCTTTGCGCAGCCGAAGCGCGTTGCCAATAACCGATACCGAACTCAGGCTCATTGCTGCGGCCGCAATCATGGGGCTCAACAAGAGGCCAAAAAACGGATACAGGATTCCGGCCGCTATCGGCACGCCTGCCGAATTGTAGGCAAATGCAAAAAACAGGTTTTGACGAATATTCCGCATAGTCGCCTGACTGAGTGCGCGCGCTTTGGCTACTCCGAGGAGATCGCCGCGCACCAGGGTTACTCCAGCGCTCTCCATCGCGACATCGGTTCCGGTGCCCATGGCGACTCCGACGTCGGCCTGTGCCAGCGCCGGGGCATCATTGATCCCGTCGCCGGCCATCGCCACGACCGAACCCCTGGACTGCAGCTCCCGTACGACACGAATTTTGTCTTCGGGTGTAACGTCGGCATGTATCTCATCGATACCGATTTTTCGTGCGACCGCATGTGCTGTTGCTGCACTGTCACCGGTCAGCATTACAACGCGAAGGCCGGAACGGTGCAGCTGTTCGATCGCTTCTGGCGTCGTTTCCTTAATGGGATCCGCGACACCAAGAATTCCGGCGGCCTCGCCATTCACCGCTACAAACATGACGGTCTGGCCTTCTTTCCGATAAGCCTCCGCCTTCTGCTCGAGCTCGGAGTTGTTCGCAGCCACCGATTTCATCAGCTTTTCGTTGCCGACTGCGACTGACTTACCGGTTACGGTTGCACGCGCACCCTGTCCCGTGACGGATTCGAAGTTTTCGTGTGCGAGCAGCGACAGCCCTTGCTTATTCGAGCCCGCCACAATTGCGGCTGCCAGCGGATGTTCGCTCGCGACCTCCACCGATGCTGCCAGCGACAGTAACGATTCTTCGTTGAATCCTCCGAACGGCTCGATCATTACGAGCTCAGGACGGCCCTCGGTCAGGGTGCCCGTCTTATCGACCACGATCGTATCCACTTTTTCGAAGGTCTCGAGCGCCTCGGCATTTTTTATCAGGATTCCATTTTGCGCGCCCTTGCCGGTTCCCACCATGATCGACATTGGCGTTGCGAGACCCAGTGCGCACGGACACGCAATGATGAGTACCGCTACGGCATTGACAATCGCGTAGGCCATTGCCGGCTGCGGACCGAGCCATGCCCAGACAGCAAATGTTATGACGGCGACGGTAACGACAGCAGGAACGAACCAGGCTGCAACCACATCGGCCAGTCGCTGAATGGGTGCGCGGCTGCGCTGCGCCTCCGCAACCATTTTTACGATTTGCGACAGCAGCGTGTCGTCACCAACGTTGGTAGCCACCATCACGAACCCGCCGGTGCCATTGACCGTGCCGCCAACGACCGTATCGCCTACCCGTTTTTCGACTGGGATAGGCTCGCCGCTGATCATCGACTCGTCGACGTTACTGCTGCCTTCGGCAAGGGCCCCATCGACCGGGATCTTCTCGCCAGGCCGAACACGAAGACGATCGCCCGTCGCGACGTCGTCGAGGGATACCTCTTCTTCCGTTCCGTCCGTTCGGATACGCTTCGCGGTAGGCGGTGCGAGTTCGAGCAGAGCCCGGATAGCACCCGAGGTTTGGCTGCGCGCGCGCAGTTCCAGTACCTGCCCCAGCAAAACCAGCGTTGTAATGACTGCCGCTGCCTCATAATAGACAGCAACCTCGCCCGCCATGTTGCGAAACGCGTCGGGGAAGACGCCGGGGACCACCGTCGCTACGAGTGAATAAGTGAATGCAACGCCGACGCCGAGCGCAATCAGCGTAAACATGTTGAGGTTCATTGAGCGAAGGGACTGCACGCCGCGTACGAAAAACGGCCACCCACCCCACAATACAACCGGGGCCGCCAGAGCGAACTGCAGCCAAGGCGCCAAATTAGCTGGAACGAGATCCATGAGCGGCTGCCCCGGAATAAGATCGCCCATCGCATAAACAAACAACGGCAAAGTCAACGCGGCGCTAACCCAGAAACGCCGCCTCATGTCATCGAGCTCGGACGTGTCCTCTTCGCCCGCTACGATTCCGGCAGGCTCGAGCGCCATGCCGCAAATGGGGCAGCCCGAGTTTCGTACGTCGCGAACCTGTGGGTGCATGGGGCAGGTGTAAACGGTGCCGCTGAAATCGGCGGGTACCAGATCGTAGTCGCCGTTCGATGCCTGCGCCGACGCCTCATGTCCTGCATGACAGCATGCATGTTCGTTTGATTCAGATGTTTTCATGGTCGATGTATTCTAGCGTCTCGCCCGCGCCAGAACAGGAACAACGCGGGAATAACGATCAAGGTGAGAACCGTGGCGCTGACCATACCACCCACCATTGGGGCAGCAATGCGTCGCATGACTTCCGATCCGGTACCACCACCGAACATGATGGGCAACAGGCCCGCAATAATGGCAGCAACCGTCATCAAGATCGGCCGCACTCGAAGTACGGCACCATCGACAACCGCCTGTTGCACATCTGTAAGCGAGAGTGCGCGCCCCTCTGATTCGGCCACGGCGATATGCTGACGCATCGCCTGGTTCAGGTACACGAGCATCACGACGCCGATTTCAACCGCAACGCCCGCCAACGCGATAAAACCAACGCCGACGGCAACCGACAGGTCGTAACCCAGCAGGTACAGCAGCCAGAGCCCGCCGATCAATGCCATCGGCAGGGTGCCAACAATGATCGCAACTTCCGCGAAGCGCCGGAAACTGAGGTACAAGAGCAAGACGATGATCGCGAGCGTCACCGGGCCAACCACGGACAGTCGTTGTTTCGCGCGTACCATGTACTCGTACTGGCCGGACCAGGCGAGCGAGTAGCCCGCCGGCAGCTCTACGAAGTCGGTGACAACTTGCTGGGCTTCGGCGACGTACGACCCAAGGTCCCGACCAGTGATATCGACATAGGTCCAGCCATTCAGGCGTGCGTTTTCGCTTTTTATGAGCGGCGGCCCATCTACCACCTTCACGTCGGCGACATCCGCCAACGCGATACGCGCGCCGTGCGGCGTAACTATAGGCAGCAATTTCAGCTGTTCTGCCGAGTCCCGCACTCGCTGCGGGTAGCGAACATTGACCGGGTAGCGCTCGAGCCCCTCGACCGTCTGCGTGACATTCATGCCGCCGACTGCAGATCGTACGACGTCCTGAACGTCATTGATGTTGAGCCCGTATCGCGAGGCGCGTTTACGATCGATGTCGACGTCAACGTAACGCCCGCCGGTAACTCGCTCCGAATACACCGAAGCAGTGCCTTCTACATCCGCCAAAACGCGCTCAAGATCCTGTCCAATGCGCTCGATGATCTCGAGATCGGGTCCCGCCACCTTGATACCGACCGGGGTCTTGATGCCAGTCGCGAGCATGTCGATGCGCGTCTTGATCGGCATGACCCAGGCGTTTGTCAGACCGGTGTACCTGACAACACGATCAAGCTCGGCGCGCAGCCCTTCGGGCGTCATACCTTTTCGCCACTCGTCGCGAGGCTTTAGCTGTATGACCGTCTCGATCATCGTAAGCGGTGCCGGATCGGTCGCTGTTTCAGCGCGCCCGATTTTGCCGAAGACTTGTTTAACTTCCGGGACCTGGAGGATCATCTTGTCGGTGTTTTGCAGAATTTCCCGCGCCTTGTCGATCGATACTCCGGGATAGGTTGTCGGCATGTACATCAGGTCGCCTTCGTCCAGCGGCGGCATGAATTCGGAGCCGAGTCTCGTTGCAGGCCAAAGACCGATCAGAAGCACAGCACCGGCCAGCACCAGCGTACCCCTTGGAAAACGAATCACGGCATGGATGATGGGCTGGTACGCGGCAATGAGTATGCGATTGATCGGGTTCCTGTGCTCCGGCGTCACATTACCGCGAATGAAATAACCCATGAGTACCGGCACGAGTGTGATCGAGAGCCCCGCCGCTGCTGCCATTGCGTACGTCTTTGTAAACGCAAGCGGTGCGAACAAGCGCCCCTCCTGTGCTTCCAGCGTAAATACGGGCAAGAAGCTCAGCGTGATAATCAGCAAGGAGAAAAAGAGGGGCGGACCCACCTCCGCAGCCGCGTCGGCCATTATTCGCCATCGATTCTCATCTGTAAGCGGTTCTTTCTCGATGTGCTTGTGCGCGTTTTCGATCATCACAATAGCCGCGTCGACCATGGCGCCGATTGCAATTGCGATGCCACCGAGCGACATGATGTTTGCATTGATGCCCTGCATCTTCATGACGATAAACGCAGCGAGAATTCCGACCGGCAGGCTCAGAACAATGACAGCGGATGACCGCAGGTGGAACAGGAATACGGCGCAAACAAGGGCGACCACCAGGAACTCCTCGAGCAGTTTTCTCTGCAGCGTGTCCACCGCGCGGTTAATCAGATCCGAACGATCATAGGTCGTCACAATTTCTACGCCGTCGGGAAGGCTGCGCTCAAGTTCTGTGAGGCGTTTCTTGACGCCATCGATTGTCGTCAGTGCGTTCTCGCCCCAGCGCATGATGATCACGGCACCAACGACCTCGCCCTCGCCATCAAGGTCGGCGATTCCGCGACGCATTTGTGGGCCAAGTCGAATCTCGGCGACATCGGATAGCACGAGCGGCGTGCCCTCCTCATTGACGCCCAGCGGAATATCACTGAGATCGGCAATGCTCTCCAGGTAGCCGCTCGCTCGCACCATGTACTCGGCCTCGCCCATTTCGATGACCGAGCCGCCGCTTTCCTGGTTTCCCTGTTGTATTGCCGTCTTGAGCCTGGCCAGCGGAATGCCGAAGGCCCGCAGCTTGTCCGGATCCACAACCACCTGGTATTGGCGCACCATGCCACCAATAGTTGCCACCTCGGCGACGCCCGGGACAGTCTGCAGTTCGTACTTCAGAAACCAGTCCTGCAAACTTCGCAGCTCGGCGAGATCGTTCTGACCACTGCGATCGACGAGTGCATATTCGTAGACCCAACCGACGCCCGTGGCATCCGGCCCCAGCGCCGGCTTGGCACTCTCTGGAAGCCTGGCGGATACCTGGCTCAGGTACTCAAGCACGCGAGATCTTGCCCAATAGAGATCCGTGCCATCCTCAAAAATAATATAGACGTAGGAATCACCAAAGAACGAATATCCGCGCACCGTGGTTGCTTTGGGCACGGACAGCATCGCAGTTGTCAGGGGATAGGTCACCTGGTCCTCGACGACCTGCGGCGCCTGGCCCGGGAACGAGGTTTTGATAATGACCTGCACATCGGACAAATCAGGGAGCGCATCGACAGGCGTGTAGCGCAGCGAATAGAGCCCCCAGGCGGTCACAAACAAGGTCACTATCAGTACCAGGATGCGGTTTGCGACGGACCAGCGAATGATGCCAGCTATCATTGCGCCGACTCCTTCGGCGCTGGGTCCATGCGGGTCAATGCGGCATCAATGTTCGATTCAGAATCAATCAGGAACTGTCCCGAGACCACAATGAGCTCTCCGGCCGAAATGCCTTTGCGTATCGCGACGCGATCGCCGGATTCGATGCCGGTCTCGACCGCCTGGGCCCGGAATCGACCGCCACCGAGTGCCACGGCCACCCGGTCGGTTGAACCGCCGCGAATGAGCGCCTCGCGAGGCACGTGTACCACTTCCCCAATGCTGTCGCCCTGAATTGTGACGCGCGCAAACATATTCGGCCGCAACGTTTCCTCCGTGTTGTCAAAGCGTATGCGGACTTTTAGCGTACGCGTCTTTGGATCGAGTTCCGGGTACACGTAGTCAACGCTGCCGAGAAATGTCGCGGCCGGCAGATAGTCGAGTTCTACCACGGCGCTCTGACCCGGTTTGACCCACGCCGCCTGTCGCTCGAAGACTTCGGCCAGCACCCAGACTTTGTCAAGTTGCGCCACGGACATGATTTCGTTGGCCGGCGTGACATAGATGCCCTCTCGCACCCCGAGATGGGTGATAACGCCGTCCACCTCGGCGTACACGCGAACGCGCTGTCGGGCCGTGCGTTCCTTGTCGAGCCGGGCGATCTCGCTGGCCGTCACGCCGAGCGCTGCGAGGCGCTCCTTCGAAGCCTGCAACAGCAATTTGTTGCCGCTGCGCAATGCGACGAGATATTCCTCCTGCGCGTTTACCAGCGTCGGTGAATACAATTCGAACAGCAGTTGTCCTCTCTTGACCGGGTCGCCCTTGGCTTTGGTTGCCAGTTTTTCGATCCAACCGTCGACACGCGTATGCACGTGCTGCACCGTGTCTTCATCGTAGTCAACATAGCCGACTGTCTCTATGCGCTGCGACAATTCGCCACGTTGTGCCCTGGCCGTACGAACACCGAGGTTATTGACTGTCGTGGCGTCTATGGAGACCACGCCGGGCTGACCATCGACTTCATCCACGTATACCGGTACCAGGTCCATGCCCATGGGAGACTTACCGGGTTCGTCACGACGGAAATTAGCGTCCATGGGTGCTACCCAATACAACACTTCCCGATCGCTGCCGCCGGCGGGCGCAGCGACCTTTCGTGACGTCGAATCCATGGACTGCCCTATCAGGACGCCGATGATTATCGCGGCAGCGATCACAGCGGCAATAAGAATAATTTTCTTCATTGCTATAGCCCTCCGAGGTTGGCAAGCACGGCATAACTTTGTGCGCGCTCCACCTGCAGGCGAATATGCTCAATACGAGTATCCAGGTAATCGACGGAGGCACGCATCACGTCAGCGAAGTCACCCCGGTCACTCTGGTATGCCAACAATGACGCCTCCGCATGATCTTTGGCCTGATCGAGAATGCGGGTCTCATACAGGGACAAACGGCGCGTCAGGTCACGCCAGCGGGCATGCTCCGCAGCCAGCTGGCTTCGCAGCGCGCGCGCGGATTGCTCCCGGGCAGACATTGCGGCACTGCGTTCCTGAAGGGCAGCCGACAGCGTGCTATCGACAGACTTCTTTCTGAAAAACGGCAGGTCGACCGTAACACCGAGGCTGATGAAGTCAGATCGTGGCTCGCCCGTCGACAGCAGCCCCTCACGATAGCTGTATCCCAGGTCCACCGCCCAACCGGGTTTGGAACGTTCGTTGGCCAGGTCGACGCCCGCGCTGCGCGCCTTTATCTGCGCATCCGCGGCTCTCAGCGACGGATGTTCGGGCAGCATGTCCTGCAGGGATTCGAGGGACGGTACTTGATCCCAGCCCGGCAGTTTCAACGCCACGGGTCGTGCAGCGTCGTGACCGATCCACTCGCCCAATGCCGCCTGTGCGCCCGAGCGCTGTCGCTCTATGTCAATCAACCGATCCTGGAGACGGCTGAGCTCAAGCTCGGCCCGCAACACGTCTTGCTGGCTCTTGCGGCCCACCGAATAAAGCGAGCGCGTGACGGTCGCCAGATCATCAAAGATCGGCCGAGACTCCGATACCAGGTCGTGAGCTTTCTCCCAATAGTAGAGGTCCAGCCATGCGCTTCGCGCGGCAGTCAGCACATTGCGACTCCGCGCTTCGGCATTCTCGTTCATCTCGGCGGCGAGCAGGTCGAATTGCCGCACGCTGATTGAACGGGTTTTGCCGGCGGGAAACGCCTGCTGCAGCCCGATCGCCGCGTGCGTCATGCCTTCGGTTCGAAAACCGCCGGATTCAATGGGGAAGTTATTGAGCCCGACCCGCAGCCTGGGATCTGGCAGCTGGCCCGCCACCACGGCGCGCGCTTCAAGCGCAGCAGCTTTCGCTATCATGGCCTGTTGCCCGGGTTCTGCTGCCAGCGCAAGATCCTCGGCCTCGGCCAGGGTCAAAGCGCCTCGCTGTTGCGCTGGCGCATTCGGTGGGAACAGCATACCCAGGACGAGTAGCACACAAAACATTCCCGAACGCGCCGCTGCACGGCGCACGTACTTCAATTCGGGCAATCGCCCGCGAACTAAAAACATCAGTCAAACTCCTGCGTGAAAAACCGGAAGGTTTACGGCAAGGAGTTGGCTAATCCAGGTAGACGCAATAGAGGACGTGTAATGGAGGCGCGACGCCGGGAGCGTCGGGAGGGTCGGTAGCACAGAATCGTTGCCCCGACGTTCGTACAGGCAGCGCTGCGATCGGCGGCGCCGTAACAAAAACCATTTCGGAAGCGGGCTTGGCGTTCAGCTTGCCGCCGCGGCTGTCGACGCTGGCTGCGTCAAGGTCGCAACACTCGACTTGCATCGTCGCGCAGGCAGGCTGGGCCTCGACCTCACCGTGATTGTGGTGCGACGCCATGTCGTGCTCGCCCGCGGGCGGGCAATGCGGACAGGTTTCGGCGCTCTCGAATGCCATGGCGCAAGGCAGGGCGGCCATGTTCAGCCACAGCACCGTCAGCAGACCCAGGACTTTTGGTCTCAGGGCGGCGGGGCTCCGGCGGGCTGCAGTACCTCTGAACATCAGACCTTTTTAGTCCTTTCGGTCGCGCTGTGCAAGGAACCAGGCTGGGTTTTTGCGCCTATATGCGCCTCACCACGCTTTCTCGCCAGCAAAATCTGCTTGCGCCGCTCTTCGAGCCTGGCACGGCGGTCGTCGTCAGTCTCGTTGACGCATCGCGGGCAGGAAACACCTTCACGGTAGTCCGGTGACTCAAGGTCTTCACTGCTAAGCGGGCGCCGGCACGCATGACACTGCACGTAGCCGCCCTCGGCAAGATCGCGATCTATAGCAACGCGCGTGTCGAAGACAAAGCATTCGCCGTCCCAGCGATTTTGGTCGGCAGGTATTTTTTCAAGGTAATTCAGGATACCGCCCTGCAGGTGATAAACCTCGTCAAAGCCGAGCTCGAGCATCAAAGCACTTGCCTTTTCGCAGCGAATCCCACCTGTGCAGAACATCGCCAGCGGTCGCTTCGGAGAGTTTTCCGCAAGTGTTTTCGCGAATGCTGGAAACTCTCTGAAGCTGTCGTTGCCGGGATCGATCGCGCCGGGAAAAGTGCCTACTTCAAATTCATAATGATTGCGTGTGTCGATGACAAGGACATTCGGATCCTCGATCAGCTCGTTCCATCGCTCGGGCGGCACGTGCGTGCCGGTATTCCTGTGTGGCAGGATATCGGGCCGACCCAGGGTGACGATTTCCTTTTTGACCTTTACGCGCATGCGGCGAAACGGCGCCTCTTGCGCATCCGTCCAGCGCGCATCCAGGTCCTCTGTTATATCGAAGCGATCCTGCAGCCATGAGAGCACGGCCCAGATAGCATCTTCGCGGCCGGCGATCGTGCCGTTAAAGCCCTCGGTCGCGACGAGTATTGTGCCGAGCAGATCCTGTTCGTCACAGAGCGACTGCAGATACTGTGGCGAATCTCCTCGCCGAGCACGAGACGTGCATCAGCACCAATCCTCTCGATGTTTTCATCGTATTCAATCAGACCTTTGGCGTTTCGGCGCAGTACGTTTTGATCCTGCAACGTGCGAATGAAATCGTGAAACAGCGTCTTGTTAAAGAAGTCTGGTGAATGCAGGCCGTAGATCATCGACAGGCGCTCGGCGCTTTGCTGGCACAAAGTTTCGAGGCGCTGACGGGAAAGCGTGCCTGGGTCGTTGCTGACCAGAATTGCAATCACGAGGTAAAAACGCTGTAGCATCGGTACCATCGACTGCCCGAGCATCAATAGCTGGAAGGCTTTCTCCGAGCCCGCCGGGGGCCGGACAAGCACCTTCCTGCTCTTGCCGTAGGTCAGGATCTTGAGGTCGATCAGGGACTTGATTGCATCCGAGGTCACATCGTCGATGTCACCAAAGTCCCATTTCAGGTTCAGCTCTTTTGCCATGAACGGATAAATGAGGCGGATCAACCGCTGCAGCTCCCTGTGCTCGAGTTGCTGTCCCTGGATGAAGCAGCAGGCGACCGACGCGGGAACGGCCAGCAAGTGCAGAATGTTGTTGCGAAAGTAAGTCATGAGTACAGCCGTATGCTCGGTCATGTGAATGACCTCACCCATCGGGTGGTTGGTGCGGCTGACGACCTCCAGTTGCTCGCAGTGTTCGATAATTTCGTCGGCACTCCAGTCCGGCAAGGTCACCGAGTCGGAGTACTTGAAGCGCTTCAACAGATCGAGACTCAATGTCAGCTGCCGACGCAGTTCGTCAATTCCGATCTTTTGCTTCGGCGTCGCCAGCAGCACATAAGCGAGCAAACTGACCGGCGTAACGGCGGCGGCCGAATTAATGCCACTCATTATCTGCCTGCCGATTTCATCGACGATGCCGGCCAGCCATGGCGGTCGCTCGCCGTTGTCTGACTCGTACTCACGCCAGCCAGGGTGCATCTGATCGAGTACCTGTTCCAGCTCGATCGGCTCCGCGATATTCACGTATACCTTGCCAAAGTGTTCACGAAGAGACTTTAACGACCGGATCAGCCCGCCCAGCGATTCTTTTTTCTTCTGCCCGCCGCCCATTTCGCTAATGAACGAATCACCCTCGATCAGCTTTTCGTAGCCGAAGTAGATCGGTACGAAGACAACCGGGCGCTGCGGATTCTTGATATAGGAGTTGACTGTCATGACCAGCATTCCGCCTTTCGGCGCAAGCAATCGTCCAGTGCGGCTGCGGCCGCCTTCCACGAAATACTCGATCGAATGGCCCTTAACGAGAATCTGGTGCAGGTAAGCGTCGAACACGGCGGCGTAGAGACGATTGCCTTTGAAACTGCGTCGCAGGAAAAATGCGCCGCCGCGACGCAAAATGCCGCCGACAACTGGCATATTCAGGTTTATGCCTGCTGCGACATGCGGAAGATGGAGTCCTTCGACGTACATGATGTAGCTCAGCAGCAGGTAGTCGATGTGGCTGCGATGACAGGGCACATAGACGATTTCTTTTCCGCGGGCAACCTCGTGCAGACGATCCATGTGGTTCAGCTCAATGCCGTCGTAGATGCGATTCCAGAGCCACCGCAAAAAGCGCTCCAGGACGCGTATCGTCGGATAGGAGATGTTTGCTGCGATCTCCAGCGCATATTTTTCCGCCTTACGCCGTGCGAGTTCCTGCTTGCGAAAGTCATCGCCCGACTCAGCCAGGATCACGCGGCGAACCTCTGGCGTACGCAATACCTGGTTGACCAGTGTGCGGCGGTGCGACAAATCGGGACCAACCGTGGCAGCCCGGCGCTGGCGAAAATGGACGCGCAGGATTCTGAAAACCTTGCGATACGCGATGTCCGAACCGCGGCCCTCAGCGCCGATAGACCGCAGCGGCAGTGCGTGGCTGAAGCGCAGCAGCGTATTGCGGCCCAACAACAGGGTCGCAAAGAATTTGCGGGTGCGGCCTACCGCGTCCCAGTCCTCGGAAAACAGCAGCTTGACCAGCGAGCGTTCTTTCTGAGGTGACCTTCCCCAGTAAATCGCGACCGGAATCAACAGCAAGTCCTGCTCGCCACGTTCGGATGCTTCTACGAGCCGCCGAAGTCGCTGCGATCCGGTCGTGCTCGGATGCCTGTAAAAAGCACCCTCCATTCGGCGCAGCACGACAACCCGCTTGTGCTCAGTGGCGCCACAAAATTGGAATGTACTGGTCGGCGAAGGCAAGCCGTGCGTGGCACAGGCGCGCTCAAGGGCCAGCAGATCTGCAAGCCCGCCCGTCTCGAGCACGAAACAAACCGCCGCATCTCTGTCGGTAATTAACTCGAAAGGTGCATCTGGCTGAATGACCGGCCGTGCCCATAAGGAGAACACCTTTCCGGCCAGCAAATAAAGTGGGCGAACAATGAGACCTGCGATGTTCATGGCGCACAAGTCTACCGGATTCGACAACTCACGTGATCTTCATTCACATGAATGACACGAACACGTTGTCAAATAGTGGCTGCCCGAACGGGCGGAAGTGGAGAAGCGCGGCTATCAGTTTGCGCGCGTAAGAAATGCGCCTGGAGCCGCAGGCTCCAGGCGCAGCAAACGTCAGTCTTTCATCATGTCTTTAAGGGCGGCGTCAGCCTCGTCTTTCTTTTCCATCAGGGCGTCTTCAACGCCTTCAGCTTTCTCCATTGCGTCGCCCATCGCACCCTCGGCCGCGTCCATCGCGTCATCGGCCATTTCTCCGGCCGCATCAGTCGCCTCGTCCATAGCCTCTTCCGTCGATTCCATCGCGTCACCGGCCGCGTCCTTGGTAGCGGCGGCGGCTTCTTTCGCGGTGTCTTTAGCCGACTCCATGGCGCCTTTTGCAGCATCACCCGCGTCCTTGCCGCCACAGGCGAACAGGGTCAGGGTCATTATCAATACCAGTAGATGTTTCATGTGTTCCTCCCAACTTTCCGATTTATTCGGTGGTTTTATTTATGAAATAAGTCAAATATTCGTTTATCTCGTCAATGTTCGCCGTCAGCCGGTGATCGCCATTGATCATATGTAATGTGGCGCCGCAACTGCGTGCGAAACGAATACTGTTCTCTGCGGGCACAATATCATCATGCCAGCCATGCACAATGCAAATCGGCATGCCCGGTGGGGCGGGTGTCAGCGCTTCGTAGCCTTCCATGTAGTAGGCCGGCGCGAGTACAAACAGCCCCGCCGCGCCCAGTTCGTTGGCCGCAGCCGTCGCCACGTGCCCCCCCATGCTCGACCCCACCAGGATAAGCCGGTCCTCGATATGCGCACATTCACGCACGAGTTTCGCGACACGCTCCGTCGGGTCGGCAATACCGCGGTAATCGATGCTGTCCGCATCGCAGCCCAGGCTCTTGACACGCTCGGCCATTGCACGAATCTTGGATCCCCATGGCCCGCTTTCCTGGCCGTGTGAAAAAATCACCGTCGTCATACGAGTATTCCATCCCCGGTGTCACACAGTTCTTCGATATGCCGGACCAGCAGCCAGTCGCGGTCCTGTCCCCACACCGCAAAATCACCGATACGCATCGTCGGCACTCCCCAACAGCCCGACGCCATCATCGACTCGCGATTCTCCTCGATCGGTTCGCGCCATTCATCATTGTCCATAGCCGCTTTGACATCGGGCCAGAAAAGGCCTGTCTTGCCAGTCACTGTACGCATGCCGGAGTCGCTTGCAACATCGACAGCCTGGCTCCAGATCGCTTCGCCGGCGTTCTGCAGGAATTCCCTGCCGCGCTTTT
>CAMYIS010000071.1 GCA_947258485.1 uncultured Woeseiaceae bacterium | reverse complement strand
GCGGCCCTGGTGCCGACGGACATACCGGGAGTGGAGGTCGGCCGTCGCCATTATCCGCTTTCGATCCCGTTTCAGAACGGCCCCACTTCGGGCAAAGACGTCTTCGTTCCGCTCGACGCCATCATCGGCGGTCAGGAACAGGCCGGCAACGGCTGGAAGATGCTCGTTCAGCTGCTCTCGGTCGGCCGGGCGATTACGCTACCGTCGACAGCGTCGGGCGGCGGACAGGCTGCGAGCTATGCGTCGGGGGCATACGCAATCATTCGCAAGCAGTTCAACACGTCGATCGCGAACTTCGAGGGAGTCGGCGAAGCGCTGACTCGCATCGCGGGCCAGACTTATATTATGAACGCCGCGGTAGCCGTTACCGCCGGTGCAATCGACCAGGGCGAGAAGCCCGCCGTTCCATCCGCGATCCTCAAGTACCACTGTACCGAGATGGGCCGCAGGGTCGCGAACGACGCAATGGACGTACACGGTGGCAAAGCCGTCATGATGGGGCCGAACAACTACCTCGGCCGTGGCTATATGGCAACTCCGATCGCGATCACGGTCGAAGGCGCGAATATCCTTACTCGCAGTCTCATCATTTACGGTCAGGGCGCGATTCGCTGCCACCCGTTCGTACTAAGAGAACTGCACGCGGCCGGCGACGAGGATCATGATCGCGGCCTGATTGAATTCGACGATGCGCTGTTCGGTCACATTGGATATGCGATCAGCAACCTGGCGCGCTCGTTCTTCCTGGCACTGACTCACGCCAAGTTCAGTCGCGTGCCGTTGAATACGCCGACACGCCGCTATTACCAGAACATCAACCGTTACAGCGCCAATTTCGCGCTTGCCTCGGATTTCGCAATGCTGACGCTGGGCGGTGGCCTGAAAAAACGCGAACTCCTGTCGGCGCGTCTTGGTGATGTATTGAGCTCGATGTACCTCGCATCGACCGTACTCAAGCATTTCGAGAACCAGGGACGCCGTGCGACGGATCTGCCGCTCGTGGAATGGTCGGTGCGCACGCTAATGTACCAGGCGCAGGAATCGCTGCACGCGTTCCTGCGTAACCTCCCGAATCGTCCGGTCGCCATGCTGCTGCGCCTGTTTATCTTCCCGAGAGGCCGTACTTATTCCGCGCCGTCGGACGAAATCGCTTCCCGAGTCGTCGAACTCGTGACGACACCGGGTGAGTCGAGGGACCGTCTTAGCGCGCTCGCGTACACGGCGCTCGAGCCGGGCAACCCGCTGGGATTGTTGCAGGAAGCCCTGGAACTGACAAAGCAACATGTGCCACTCGAGCGTCGCCTGCGCCAGGCACGCAAGGAAGGACTTATCCACTCTGACTACCTCGGCCTGCAAATCGATGAAGCAGAAAAAGCCCAGGTAATCAGCAAAGCAGAGGCGCGCGCGCTGCGAGAGTATCATGGCAAGGTTGAGGCGCTGCTTGGCGTAGACGACTTTACGACCGACGAACTCGCTCGCGTACCTGTCGAAAAATCAGCGCCAACTCCTCCGAAAACGACGCCCAGGAAAAAAACGGCCGGCAAGAAACCGGCGCCCGCAAAACGAGCTGCCAGCAGGAAGGCTTCGAGTAAGAAGAAGACCAAGAAATCCTGATCGGGCCCCATGACGACGCAAGCCGGGCCACTGTATGAGCTGACATTCTCGGTTGAGCAGGAACGGGTTGCCGAATTTGAGCGCTGGGTGGCCGAACTCGCCGAACAGTCCTTGCAACAACAGGGCATCGCAGACGTTCGTCTTTTCAATGTCGGCAGCAAGACCGGAGACGGCGCGACCCACATCTGTCAGTTCCAGTGCACTGGCGACCGTGCTTTCAACGAATTGCTGGATGGCTTTTTCGCCGACACCGAAGCGACCGTCGCGCGGGAATTCGGTATAGCGGTCAATGTCTCGAGTCGGACGCTTCGCGAAGACGATGCACGGGACTTGCCCGCAACGGTCGAAAGCCCCGATTGTCTCAATTGCGGCACGCGTCTCAGAGGCCAGTATTGCGGCAACTGCGGGCAGCGGGCAAGCAATCGCCTGATCAGTCTCTGGGAGCTCATAAGCGACGCTTTCGGCGACCTCCTTGAATTTGATTCGCGCCTGTGGCGAACGCTGATACCGCTACTGGCCCGTCCCGGCCAGCTGACGCGTGATTACCTCGAAGGTCGACGTGCGCGTTACATGCCGCCATTTCGCATGTACCTCGTGCTAAGCGTCATCTTCTTCGTCGTGGCGTTCTTCGATCCTCGCGATGACCTGAGCCTGTTGTTCGAACCCGAGCCCGAGCCGACGCCCGAAGAGCTCGAGGAGAAAGCCGCAGAAGCTGCGGCCGCAAAACAGGAAATTCTCGACGAACTTGCCCAGGAGGGCATTATTGTCGGCGCCCCGGCTCCGGAAGACAGCGTCGATAACACAGCGGAGCAAGGTCCGAAAGCTGTCGGCGACAACAAGGTAAATATCAGTGCGGGTTTCAATATCGAAATCGACGATGAGACCGGAGAGTGCCTTGTTGACGACGATGACGTTGCCGACCTGCCCCAGTGGCTGAGAGTACGACTGACGCCCGAACGCCTGAAGCGGGTTTGCGAGCGCATCGGGGCGGACAAAGGCAAGACATTCATTGGTCTGATGCTCGACAACATACCCGTCGCGTTGATCGTATTATTGCCGCTCATGGCGCTGGTTCTGAAGGTCCTGTACCCGTTGTCACGCCGCTACTTTGTTGAGCACCTGCTGTTCGTCATTCATTACCACGCGTTTTTCTTCCTGATACTGATCCTGCAGATATTATTTGCGCGAATCTCGGCCCTGCTTGGCGTTCCAGAGCCTGTTTCTGTACTCGTTCGGGTCGCTGCGTCAC
This sequence comes from uncultured Woeseiaceae bacterium, assembly GCA_947258485.1. GTDB lineage: Bacteria > Pseudomonadota > Gammaproteobacteria > Steroidobacterales > Woeseiaceae > UBA1847. The sequence goes on along the minus strand of CAMYIS010000071.1, from coordinate 766 downwards.
TCTACATACCTGTTTACCTGTACATGGGGATGCGCCATGTTTATGGTCAGGGGAGGATCCTGACGTTTATAAAATACGTTGCGCTGGTTGTATCCTATTCAGTAGGCGCAACCCTGACGATGCTGGGCGCCTTTTTGTTCGCGCTGTTCGCCGTCTGAAACAACAAGAAAGAGGGAGTACGGATATGATTCGACCAGACCTCGCCATCGGTGCACTGGCCCTGGCACTATGCCTGTCCGCGTGCGGCGAACGATCAACGCCAGTATCAGAAAAACCGGCTCAGCCCGAAACAGCGACGGGGGCAGCAACGGAGGCGGCGACAGAGCCCGCAGTCCGGGTGCGCACCGCCTCACCCGAGGGCGCCCGCGTATTTTTCATAACACCGGCCGATGGAGATTCGGTCTCTAACCCGATCGACGTCGAGTTTGGGATCGAGGTGATGACCGTCGCCAAAGCGGGCGACAAGCAGCCGGATTCGGGCCACCACCATTTATTGATCGATACGGACTTGCCCGACCTGGCGGCGCCGGTGCCGGCCGACGCCAATCATGTGCACTTCGGCGATGGCAGCACCCGGACGGAAATAACGCTCGATCCGGGGCAGCACACGCTACGCCTGCTGCTCGCGGACCACCTGCATGTTCCACACGATCCGCCCGTGGTGTCTGAAGTAATTACGATCACAGTGGAATAAATGGTTGAGTGATCTGCCCGGGGACACTAAAATCGCCGGGCTACGTCAAACCAGTCGGAAGACATGTCCAGA
>CAMYIS010000070.1 GCA_947258485.1 uncultured Woeseiaceae bacterium | reverse complement strand
CCATTACCGCAAGGAAATTCTCGACAAGATGGCCCTGGGCAGCGATACGATGCTTGACCTGGGTAACCTCTATACCGCCGCTTTGCCGGCATGGATGGCAGCCGGCTTCGAACAGGCGCTGGATGAAGATTCGCTAAGTTCCGGCGAGGAAGTGTTGACGCTCGGCTACGGCAGTGGCGACGCCGCGGAGGTCATTCCGTTCTTCATGGCGGAAGGCTGGCGCGAAGCCGCAGCAAAAATTCGCTTTAATGACGCCATGCAGTTCGCCGTTGATCTCAATCGCGAACAGTATGAGGCGCTGCATGACGGACGCCGCGTCACTGGTCTTAACTACGTGCCCAATAACGAGTTTGTTATTGACCGCGTTGGTGGCACCGAGGAACGCCACTTTACCGATCTGGGGATCGAGTACTACAAGTTCATTGCCTGAGCGCGAGCCCAACGTCACAATACGTCGTTGCAGGCTCACTCGGTATCGCAATAACGCGCCAGTTGTTCGCGATAGTTACCGGCAAGCTCCCGCCACTCCTGTTTGAACCAGGGCGTAAAGCGCTCCGGGTAACGCGATAGCTCTTCGTCCAGCGTGCCCCTGGAAACATAGCGGATGCCCGCGATTTCGCTGTCGTTTGGCTGTGCTTCTCCCGTCACCCTGCCGAGATAGACATGACAAAGCTCGTTCTCGGAGCCAGCCTCACCGAACTCCGCCGTATAACAAAAGCGATACACGTGTTCCAGGGTCGTCTCGATATTCAGCTCATCGGCCAGTCGTCGCTTTGTCGCGGTTTCCATGGACTCGCCGCGGCGTGGATGGCTGCAGCAGCTGTTTGACCAAAAGCCTGGCCACAGGCGCTTCCTGTCGCTGCGCTGTTGCAGCAACAGCTCGCCGGCTTCGTTAAACAGAAACAGGGAAAACGCGCGATGCAGAACGCCGTCTCCATCATGGCAGCGCGCTTTGGAAAGATGGCCGATTTCCTTATCGTCACGATCAACGAGTATCAGCTCCTCGCTCTCGGACGACACGATTCTGTTCCTATCGTTCATTGCTGCAACACCAGCGTTCTGTATCCGGCCTGTCGCAACGCGCTTTGCACACTGTCGATCGTTCCAGGACAAAGCGCGACGATCGAGCCACCACCACCGCCACCGGTAAGCTTCGCTCCAGCCGCACCGGCGCGCCGCGCCAGCGTGACCATATGTTCGAGCTCAGGCGTCGACACTTCAAGCGCATTTAATAATCCATGACAGACGTTCATCGCCAGGCCGAGCTCCTCATAATTCCGCGCTTGCAACAAGTCTGCGCCCGCAAGGCTGATTTTATCGATCTCATCAAATAAAGCGTTATAACGCTGCGGCGCCCGCTCGTAGCGCGACCTCACGCCCGCAACCTGTTCACCCGTGAGGCCCACTTCGTTGCTGCAAGCGATAAGGATTGGCGGGATTTCCGTCAGGCCCAGCCGCTCGACCTGCAGGGCCCCGTCGTTGCAAAACAATATGGGCTCCGCATAGGTCGAGACTGTATTGTCGACACCGGACGGCGTGCCGTGCGCCAGCTTTTCACATTCGAAGGCGATGTCATTGATACGCTCGTTGTCGACCGGGAGCTGCATGACATCACAAATTGCTTTGGTCACGGCGACCGCTATCGCCGCGGACGATCCCAGCCCCATCGCCCTGGGCAACTGCGAATCCACGGTAATGGAGAAACCGGCTCCCCGTATATCGAGTTGTTTCAGAATGACTGCGATGGCCGCTGCGACGCCCTCTGGATTGTCCGGATCTATTTCCTCCGCAACACCCCAGTTGGGAATGGCGAGAGACGTAGTCGCGTCAGCAGTCTCGACGAACACACTCACCGCGTCGGGGATTGGCAGTGCCAGCGCGTGGCGACCGTAAACCGCCGCATGCTCGCCGAACAGAATGACCTTGCCTGCGGCCGTTGCGTTCGGTGCTCTCTGCCCGGCTTTGGATGGCGCTAATCGCTCGAGGATTTCTTCAGCCTTCCAGCGCTTGACCTCGCCGCCTTCGATGAGTCTGGCAACCACATCGTCAAAATGCTCATCAGGGGTGCCGACAGCCGCAGCCAGGCTACGTGCATGCAGCTTCATGTGCCCCTGCTGAATCCCGCTGCTTGCCAGGGCCCGCAGGGCAGCAAAGTTCTGTGCCAGGCCGACGGCCGCCATAAGCAGTGCAAGTTCGCTCGCCGATTTTGCCCCTGTTATCGCGAGACCCAGCGCCGCCGCCGGGTTGGCGTCCAGCGTGCCGCCAACCGTGCCTGCTCTGAGCGGTATCGCTATCTCACCGAGCAGGTCGCCATTCGTATTCACGGTCCACTGCGTCAGTGGCAGGTATTTTCCACTCGCTGCGGCAAAAGAATGTGCGCCCGCCTCGATCGCCCGCCAGTCATTGCCGGTTGCAATAGCGAGCGCGTCGACACCATTCATGATGCCTTTGTTGTGCGTCGCGGCGCGGTGTGGGTCGGCCAGCGCAATGTTGTTTGCCATGACAATCGCGTCACGAACCACGTCACCATCAAAGCCGTTACCGGCAAGATCGACCGGGTTATAGCAAACACTTGCCTTGACGACGGACCGATCGGCGAGGTTCGACAAAATCCGCAGCGACACGTCACCCCGACACAGCCTGGCAATCATCGGCGCAATGGCCTCACAAATCGTGTTGACCAGGTTCGCACCCATGGCATCGACCGTGTCGACGAGGAGATGCACCCGAATCAACGGCGCTCCATCGGGTAACTCGAGCCGCCGGACTTCGATGCCGCGAACGCCCCCGCCCCTGGCACTCAATCGGGGATGGACGTCGTTTGCCGCATCCAGCAAAGCCGGTTTTTCGTCTTGCAGGACCTGCACCGCCGCATCGGCGTTCGCCACACCCGTGACATACACCTGTCCCGCCAGCAGCGACTCGTCGCAACTCGCCTGAAAACCTCCGCTGTTTCGAGCCAGGCGTGCGGCACCACTGAGCGCTGCGACAATTGACGGCTCCTCGACAACCAACGGCACGATGTAGTCGCGATTGTTGACCCGGAAATTCGGCGCAATCGAGAACGGCAGCCCGAATACACCAACTACGTTCTCAATGATCTTGTCAGCAGCAGCACTCGACAAAACCTGGCGGCCGTCGCGCAATCGCTCGGCGTCGGCGGGTGACAACCAGCCGTGCTGCCGGAGCGCTTCGATACGCTCCGCAACATTCAGCTTGTAGAGACCTGCTATGCGGGAATCGTTCAACATTGCTCCAGCAAGACGCCATCGGGCTCCAGTTCGAAGTCGAGGACCTCGCAGCCGGGAACCTTGCGGCTATTCATGAATTTGTCCAGCTGCTCGTCACTGTTCCCCAACAAAATCCCGACATCGCCACCGCCGGCACCGCAGGGCTTGTAAACCAGCCCGGCAGCGGCAGCATCGGTCACGAGCCGCTCGTGGCCAGCATCGAATATGCCGAGATCATGGTCAACACTGAACTGCTGTAAAGCCTCGATATAGGCCGGGTACTGGCTCATGACCGCAGCTGCCGACCGCCACGCGCTCGCCATGCTTTCGGCAGCATCGAAAAGTGCGGCTCTTGAGGCCCGGTGGCCGGTCTTTTCAAGCTTGTCGAGCTTCACTCTTGTGCTCGCCGGCACGCCCGTCCACACCAGCCGGTACGCCAGCCCGGCGGGCCAGCGCAGCGGCGATACCGCCGCGCCCTTCCTGCGGTATTCGATCAGCCCGCCCCTGACACTGGTCGCGATATCAGCGCCGCTGCCTGCGCCTTGTTGAAACAAGCGGTGGGACCGCAAAGCAGGTTCAAGCACGTCCGCGGATTGCGCCAACGCGGCAGCCATTGCGACGGCCAGTGCCGCGCTCGAGCCAATGCCGATTTTGTTCCCTGACGCATCGTCAACAAACGCCCGCGCATCGAGTTCGATCGACAAACAGCGCTTTGGCACTGGCGCAATCGCGCGCCAGGCAGCATCAACGATCCGGTATTCATCCTCGCCCTGCAACCACGCGATGGCGTTGTCGTCGACCACAAACCGTCCTTCGAGAGACGAATATCCCGGCGCTGAAACGCGGTGCCACTGGCCGCCGACCGCCGTTACTTTGACCCGCGCCCGACGATTGACGGCCATGCAGACGGCGGGAGCGCCGTCCAGCACGGCATACTCGCCACTCAGCACGAGCTTCCCGGGCGCACTCGCAAGAAAGCCAGTCATGAGACATCCACGAGCCGGGCGGCATCGCCAAGACCGGTCACCATGATGTCCATGACGCCTTCGGTTGCAGCCAGCGCCGTACGCACGTCTTCCGCGTGCTCGGGCAGGCAGATCGCTTTGACCTGCGGGCCTGCATCAATTGTGAAGAACACGCCGATACCATTGCCCTGCAACTTGCGCACGGTTTGCAGACAACGCATCGTCACGGAATTCCAGTACACGATCGGCGGCCGTGATGCCCACATGACCGAGTGCATCTTCAAACAGTTGTGTTCGGCAATCGCTGCCAGTTGTTCGAAATCACGCTTCAGAATCGCGTCACGCGCCGTGTTGAGATCGTCGTCCTGGCGTTCAATCCAGTTGGCATAGAACGGCGAGGTTTTGCGGCTGATTTCCATGGCCTCGGTCGATCCCACGGCTTTTGGCCTCGTTTCCGTAATCGCGATGACGACGGTCAGGGGCCACTGCTCGCTTTCACACAGCGTGCTGACGATGATTTTGTTGTCGCTGTTCTCGAGTTCCGCGAATCCGCCATACAGCGAACGGGCCGCCGAGCCCGACGCGCGTCCCGCGAGATTCGCCAGCGCCGCAACGCTGAGCGACTTGCCCGCAGCGTGTGCGGCTGCGACCGTAGCAGCCGCAAATGCCGATGCCGAAGAGGCGAGCCCGGCCGCGACAGGAAAATTGTGGCGGCTAACGATGCTCGCACGAGGACGAACACTTCCGATGACAAGATCGAGGCAGGCTGACAGCCGCGGCAACATCGTTTCATCGATGTTCGCTCGAGGTCGCGCTTGCCCCAGTATTTGATGAGCGCAATGTTTGGCTGGGCGATCGCCGTTGCCCGCATGTCCAGGTCTCTTGGTGTTTTCTGCCGGTCAGGGACGCGGATTATAGCCCAGCCGGACGCGCGCACCCCGGCATAATTCCGTGTACGCTACATGGCCCGAATCCCGAGGCTCGAAACAATTGCCGGACACATTTGCAGATCGTATTGCCGCGTACACGGAACGCGTCGAAGAACGTCTCGATGCGGCGCTTCCACAGCCGTCGACCGACCCGACGCGTCTGCATGAAGCGATGCGTTATGCCGTACTGAATGGCGGCAAGCGGGTCCGGCCATTGCTCGTGTATGCGGCAGGCGAATGCCTCGGCGTCGAGGCCGCCTTTCTCGATGCACCTGCCGTCGCAATCGAACTGATTCACGCGTTCTCGCTCGTTCATGACGACCTGCCCGCCATGGACGATGACGACCTGCGTCGCGGCAAGCCGACCGTACACATCAAGTACGACGAGGCCACCGCAATACTCGCAGCCGACGCGCTGCAGCCACTGGCGATGCCTGCGGTTCAACCGGCATGACGGGCGGCCAGTCGATCGACCTCGCCGCAGAAGGAAGCTCGATGAGCGCGGAAGCACTCGAGGTCATGTACTCGCTGAAGACAGGGGCGCTGATTCACGCCGCGGTAATGTCTGCCTGCCTGATTCGGGAAGACCTCTCCAAAGCGGATATCCAGGCGATCGACGCATTTGGTCGTGCTATCGGCGTCGCCTTTCAGATCAAAGACGACATCCTGGATATCGAAGGCGAAACTCACGTGATCGGCAAACAGGCCGGCGCCGACCAGCGGCTCGGTAAAGCGACGTATCCCGGCCTGTTCGGACTCGACCGGTCACGGCAGCGTTGTGAGGAATTATTGAACGGCGCGTTACAGCATCTCGAGCGCTTCGGTAATGAGGCGACTCCGCTGAAGTGGCTCGCCCGTTTCATCGTCGAACGGGGCCAATAGACGGATGCCACCAACAGCGCGCAGCATACTGCACGTTGATATGGACGCTTATTATGCGTCTGTCGAGCAGCGCGATGACCCTGGGCTGCGCGGCAAGCCGGTTGTCGTGGGCGGGGGTACCAACCGCGGCGTTGTCGCAGCGGCCAGCTACGAAGCGCGGACCTTCGGCATCCGCTCGGCGATGCCGATGGCTGAAGCGATCCGACGCTGCCCCGAGCTCTGCCGCGTCAAGCCGCGCATGTCTCACTACAAGTCCGTATCCAGGCAGGTCTTTGCCATCTTTCGCGAGTTCACGCCCGCAGTCGAAGGCCTGTCGCTCGATGAGGCTTTTCTCGACGTCACCGCAAGCGTGACCCTGTTCGGAGCGCCGGAAGAGATCGCTATGGCCATCAAGCAGCGAATATTGGATGAGACCCGGCTGACGGCCTCTGTCGGCGTCGCCGAAAACAAACTGGTAGCAAAAATCGCCTCGGATCTCGATAAACCCGATGCGCTGACGGTCGTCTGGCCCGAGGACTATGAGGCCCGTCTCGATCCGCTGCCCGTTTCCGTGATTCCAGGCATAGGCCGCAAGACGCTGACGCGCCTCTCCGCCGCCGGCATCGGCACCGTACGCGACTTGCGCATGGCCAACGATCGCGTGCTCGAACCCATATTCGGGCGATTCACCCGCAAGACGCGCGACCGTGCATCGGGACACGACGCTCGACCCGTTGTCCCTTCCCGCGCCGAAAAATCCATCAGCGCAGAGGAAACCTACGACAGGGATCTTACAAGCCGCGAGCAAATGAACCGCGAACTGCTGCGCTTGTCCGAGCGCACGGCCAGCCGCCTGCGAAAGGCCGGCCTGGCTGCGGGCACGGTACACATCAAGATTCGACAGTCCGATTTCAGGACGTACACGAGACAGCGCAGCATCAGCCCGCCCGCAAATGGCACCGATCAACTGTACGCGGTTGCGCGCGCACTCCTGCAGGCCTGGCTCGGGCGCAATCCGGCTGCAAAGATCCGCCTGCTGGGCGTCGGTGGCAGCAATCTCGCCCCGGCAGAGCAAGCTGACCTGTTTGCCGCGGTCCCGGATCAGCCGGATGCGCCTATAGATCAGGCCGTTGACGAGATTCGCGATCGATTCGGCAGCGCGTCCGTCGGCCGGGCCAGGACCTTGGACGGGCAGTGATTAGGGTAGAATCGAGGGTCAGCACAGCCCTTAGTGGGGATTCATGTACACCAGTTTTTTCGGCCTGAATGAAAAACCGTTTTCGATAACGCCTGACCCGCGTTACCTTTTCATGAGCGAGCGACACGGCGAGGCGCTGGCCCACCTGGTGTACGGCGTTACCGAGAGCGGCGGCTTTATTCAACTGACGGGCGAAGTTGGCACCGGCAAGACGACCCTCGTTCGCACGCTGCTACTGAACCGCATGCCCGACAACGCGGACGTTGCTGTCGTATTGAATCCGCAGCTATCGGTCCTCGAGTTTCTCGCAACGATCTGCGAGGAACTCCATATCGACGTGCCGCACAACAGGGGCAGCATCAAGGCGCTGACCGACGCGCTCAATCGACATCTTCTCAAGGCCCATGCGGAAGGCCGCCGAACGATCCTGATTGTCGACGAAGCACAGAATCTTTCGCCGGCCGTGCTGGAACAAGTGCGACTGCTGACCAATCTCGAAACCGCAAAACAGAAGCTGCTGCAAATAATCCTGATCGGCCAGCCGGAACTCCGTGAACTACTTGCGCGCAATGACCTTCGACAGCTCGCGCAGCGCATCACCGGCCGTTACCACCTCGAGCCGCTGACCGCAGAAGAAACTGCGCACTACATCGAACATCGCCTCAAAGTCGCAGGCGCACTCGGTGAGGTATTCGACCCGGGCGCGAAAAAAGAAACGTTCCAGCTGTCGCAGGGAGTGCCGCGCCTGATCAACGTGATCTGTGACCGTGCGCTGCTCGGTGCATACAGCCTCGAGTCGCGTCGTGTCGATCGCCGGCTCATTCGCCGCGCCGCCGCCGAAGTCCGCGGGCAGCTGGAACGCTCGTCGTGGCTGCGCCCGGTCGCAATTGCGGCAGGCTTCATTGGCGTTGCCATTATCGCCGCGAGCATTTGGTCGTTGACCCGGCAGCAGGAATCGCCGCCCGTCCTGATCGCCGACGCGCCCGCGGAAGCTGTCGCTGCCGAGCCCGTCGATGAAACACTGGAGGCATTGCAGACAGAACCCGCCGCGACACTCGAATTACCCGAAGCACAGCCAACGCTGAACGAGCAGCTGCAGCTCGCGGCCGAATTGACGAGCACATCTTCTGCTCTGGCCACACTGTTTGGCGCCTGGGGTCTCGATTACAACAGCGGTGGAAGAAGCGCTTGCTTGCAGGCCAGCGACGCGGGTCTCGCCTGTCTGTACCAGCGTGGTTCCTGGAGCGGACTGCGGCAGATGGACCGGCCGGCCATCCTGACCCTGATCGACGATGGCGGCGAATCCCACGACATCGTGCTGATGGCAGTTCACGGCAACACCGCGGAGCTATCGATTGGTGGCGTGCTCGTAACGCACCCGGTTGAATCGATCACCGACGCGTGGTTCGGGCAGTACCTGTTGCTGTGGCGTCCACCGAACGGACAGGCGGTTTCTCTCGGACCTAATTCGAGTGGCCCCGATGTGCTATGGCTTCGCGAGAGTCTCGCGTCGATCGACGACCGGTTTGCCACCGGCGATCCATTGTCCGATGTATACGATACCGAGCTCGAGCAGGTCGTCCGGGCTTTCCAGCGAACTCACCGACTCAGTGTCGACGGGCTCGCCGGACAACAAACGCAGATCGTCATAAATTCGCTGCTTGCAATTGACGGCACTCCACGTCTCAAGACGCCGCTACTGGCTCAGGACTAGCCGATGTCATTCATACTCGACGCGCTGAGGAAATCGGAAACAGATCGACAGCAGCAGAGCTCGGCGGAACTTGCGGGAGTGCCGACGGGCAGCAGCAGGCCCGGCGTGCCGCGCTGGCTATGGGTACTTGGGCTGTTGCTTGCGATCAACCTGCTCGTGTTGCTTGGCCTGTTTTTTCGGCCGGATACCAAGCCGCTGAGCCTGCCGTCGATGCCGGTGACCGAAACTCGCGAACCGGCAATGGACGAGACCGTATTGGACGAGTCGGCATTGAACGAACCGAGCTTCGCAGAAAAGGTCGCTGTCGCAAAACAAAATGCCCCCGCGCGCCGTGCGCCTACTACAGACCTCCCGCAGCGCCCGCAAGCTGAGCCGGCTGTAACGCCAGGCGTCGTCTACTCCGCACCGCCGGAAGGTTCGAGGGTACTGCCGACGATTCAGGAGCTGCGGGCCAACGGCACGCTTGTACTGCCTGAATTGCACCTGGACATACACGTCTATAGCGACGTCCCCGACGACCGGTTCGTGTTCATCAACATGTCGAAACAGCGTGAGAGCTCGCAGCTCGCCGAAGGCCCCGTCGTCGAGGAAATTACGCCCGAAGGTGTTGTTCTCGAATACCGCGGCACTTCTTTTTTGTTACGGCGCGACTAGGGCGCGCAGCTTGGCGAGTCCGGTTACTAAATACCTGGATGGCGACGCGCTCGCCCTCGCCCTGACGTCAGGAATACACCAGGTCCTCGGCGAACAGGAGCTATTGAATCGCATCAACGTGTTCCCGGTTGCAGACAGCGATACCGGTACAAATCTGAGTCTCACGCTGAGTGCTGCGCTCGTCGTGCTAAACAAGCCCGGCGAAAAACACCTGGGCACGATGCTCGCCGCGATCGCCGACGCGCTGCTCGACAGCGCGCGCGGCAATTCCGGCGCAATTGTCGCACAGTTCTTCCAGGGTATGAGCGACTCGGCCGAGGAGATCAGCCGCTTTACGACATACACGTTTGGCAAGGCCGTTAGCATGGGCAGCGAATATGCGCACGACGCGCTGTCGTGGCAGATACGCCCAATCAACTCGAGGTCTTGCGCAAAGCGGGGGTCGTGGACGCGGGCGCCAAGGGCTTTGCCGAACTCGTCGCCGGCATGTCCACGTACTTCAGTGACGGCACTGTCGTTCCGATGCCTGATTTGTCGATGCAATATGATGTCGAACCCGCCGTTGAGTTCGCGGAAGCCGACAACGAGTCGCAGTTCCGGTTCTGCACCGAGTGCATAGTAACGGCGCCTGACATCAACCGGCGTAAGCTGCGCGAAGCGCTGACCGTGGTTGGCGACTCGTTTGTGCTCGCTGGAACAAAGCGCAAAGCGAAAATCCATATCCATGTCGACGACCCGGACGACGTTTTCGAGATCGCCCGTCAATTCGGCGAACTCAGCGCCGAAAAAGCGGACGACATGCATCGTCAGCAACACAGTACACACGACACGAGGCGACGCTTCGCTGTAATAACAGATTCGGCGGCCGACATTCCCGACGAGGATATGGAGCGTCTTGACATCCACCTGGTTCCTTGCAGGATACAATTCGGCAGCCACGGATATCTCGACAAGGTCAGCATCACGATCGACGAGTTCTACGCGGAACTCGAATCCAACCCCGATCATCCGACGACGTCGCAGCCGGCTCCTGGAGATTTCCGCCGGCAGTTCCAGTTTCTCGCCAGTCATTTCGAAGATGTGCTGTCAATCAACCTGACGGGCGCTGTCAGCGGCACGTATCAAGGGGCTCAATTGGCCGCGTCCAGGAGCAGCGCGCCGGGGCGCATTCATGTGATCGACTCGAAAAACGCCTCCCTCGGCCAGGGACAACTCGCGGTACTAGCCGCAGAGTGTGCCGACCGTGGTATTGATATCGAAACGACAATCGCCCTGGTCAGTGAACAAATCCCGCAGACGCGGACCTATGCCCTGCTCCAGGACCTTCGCTACGCGGTTCGCGGCGGTCGTCTCCCGGGTTGGGTGAAAACCGTAGCGGATTTATTACGGCTGAAGGCAATTCTCCGCACGACACCGGATGGACGTGTCACTGTGGGCGGCTTCCAGCTCGGCAGTCATAACCGCACTGCACGTTTCGCGAAATTCATCGCCCGACGCGTGCCCAAAGATCAGCCTATCGAAGTCGGCATCGCGCACGCGATTTGTGAAAAGGATGCGAGGGAGCTCGCAGAGCAGCTTCGATCGGGTCTGCCGGCTATCGAGAAACTGACGCTCAGCGAACTGGGAACTGCACTCGGTGTACATGGAGGACCCGGGACTCTCCTGGTGTCGTTCATGCCTATCGTTTCAACGGACGATATCGCCGGCCGCGTTGATTAGCTCCTTGCCCTGGTTGCGTGCGTTGTTGACTCTTCGGTCGACCGGCCATGCCTGCAGCCGGGGCGTTCGCTCCGTTGCATGCTGCAGCATATCGGGCGATCCGGCGAGCCATTCGTCGGCCGCATCCGGCTCCAGAACAACTGGCATTCGATGATGCAGAGGCTGCATGAACTCGTTTGCCGTTGTTGTAATTAACGTTGCCGTCTGCAGGGATTCGCCACTCTCTTTGTCGCTCCAGTTCTCCCAAAGGCCTGCGAGCGCGAACGGCTCTCCGCTTGCCAGTGAGATGAAATACGGCGTTTTGGTGTCGCCTTGTTTCTGCCACTCGTAAAACCCGTCCGCCAGGACGATGCAACGGCGATGCCGGAATGCAGCACGAAATGACGGTTTTTCGGCGACTGTTTCCGCGCGCGCGTTGATCATGCGGCTGCCTATCGACGGATCCTTGGCCCAAAACGGCACAAGCCCCCAACGCAACACGACAAGCTCACGCTGCTTGTCACTGTCTTCGCGAATCGCCGCGATATCCTGAGTTGGAGCGATGTTGTAACGCGGCTGAACCTCCGTGGACGCCGATACACCGAACAACGCGGCGGCGGCTTCACTGGGCGAATAGAATGCGAACCGGCCACACATGATTATTCGCGGATACCGATGCCGCGCTGCATCAGGTACATGCAGCCGGTGAACAGGACGACAATAAAAACTATCAGTATCGAGTATGCGTGGCCGATGCTGATGTCTGATGTACCAAGAATGCCGTAACGAAACGCATTGACCATGTAAAGGATCGGGTTTGCTTTCGATACGTTTTGCCAGAATTCCGGCAGCATCGATATCGAATAGAAGACGCCGCCAAGGTAAGTCAGCGGTGTCAGTACGAATGTGGGAACGATTGAAATATCATCGAACTTCTTGGCGAAGACCGCGTTGATGAAGCCAGCTAGTGAAAATACGATCGAAGACAGCAGAACAATCGATATCATTACCAGTGGATGAGCAACGGTCAGTCGCGTGAAGAACAGCGCAATGATCGTGACCAGCGACCCTACGAGCAGTCCGCGCAACACGCCACCGGCTACGTGACCAATAATAATTGTCGCGTATGACATTGGCGCTACCAGCATTTCCTCAATATGGCGGCCGAACTTGGCGCCGAAAAAAGACGACACCACGTTTCCATAGGAGTTCGTTATGACCGACATCATGATCAGGCCAGGCGCAATGTACTGCATGTAATCGAAACCATCCATGCTGCCGATGCGCCTGCCGATCAGGTTGCCGAAAATAATGAAGTACAGCGTCATGGTTATGGCCGGAGGCACGATCGTCTGCACCCAGATGCGCAGCACCCGCACTATTTCCTTGCGGACGATGGTTTTTGCAGCAACCAGGTTAAGCCCGATGTTCATGTGTCAGCCTCCGCTTGCTTGTTTTCGACGAGACGCATGAACAGCTCTTCGAGCCGATTCGCCTTGTTGCGCAGGCTGGATACGTGAATATTGCGCGCGTTGAGTTGTACGAACAGATCGTTGAGGTCACAGCCGGGGCCTTTCTCAACCTCTAACTCGCGCTCGCCGCGCAATCGCGTCATGAAGCCGTCAAGAGCCGGGGCTTCGAGCAATTCTTCCGTGAGGCTGAGCACAAACACTTCGCGCTGCAGCTTTCTGAGTACGTCACTCATCTTCGCGTCTTCGATAATCGTGCCTTCATCGATGATCGCGATATGCCGACACAAGGACTCTGCCTCTTCGAGGTAATGCGTCGTCAGGATGATGGTCGTGCCGGCTTCATTAATTTGCTCGAGGAACTCCCACATGGAACGTCGGATTTCGATATCGACTCCGGCCGTTGGCTCATCGAGAATGAGCAGCCTGGGCTCATGCACGAGGGCGCGGGCAATCATCAGCCGCCGTTTCATGCCGCCGGAAAGGCTGCGCGCGACGTCATTGCGCCGGTCCCAGAGTCTCAGGGCACGCAGGTATTTCTCCACCCGCTGCTTAGCCAGTTTTCCGTGCAGGCCGTAATAACCCGCCTGGTTCGTTACAATATTGCCGACCGATTCCCAAAGATTGAGATTCACTTCCTGCGGGACGATACCGATGCAGGCTTTGGCGGCTTCGAGTTCCTTGTCGATGCTGTGGCCGAACACCTCGACTTCGCCGCCACTCTTGTTGACGAGTGAGCTGACGATGCCGATGGCTGTAGTTTTGCCCGCGCCATTTGGACCCAGCAGTGCGTAAAAATCGCCGCTTTCCACGGACAGGTCGATGCCCTTCAGTGCCTGGTTGCCGTTGCTGTAGGTCTTTGTGAGGTTTTTTATCGAGAGCGCGATCATAAGGTCGCGTATTGTAACCATGCGCTCGCGATCGTCACACCTTGGTGTCGCGAATCCTGCAGGCAGCGGCGGACATCCTGTTGTATTGCAACTCGGGAGTGCGCGTCAGCAGCGCTTGCAGCGCAGATTGGTGCGATGCAAATCGGGCCTGGCGCTGCGAGCTGATGCCGTTTTCCAGCAGACGACGCCAAATCGTTGCTTCGTCGGGAAAACGTATGCGGAGCAGATCGCCACGCGTCGCGGCTCTTTGCAGAAGGTTGACCAGCGTCAGTCCGGCAACGCGCTCACACCAGCTCACGGAGGCACCGCTTACGATTCGTGCGGCATAAGGATTGCGACGCACGAGCTGCCAGATAAAGCTCAATCCGGCCACCTGCAGTCGCTCGACTTCCTGGTTCCGCGGGTTCCCCGAATCGATCAGGTCTATTTGCGGATCGTCGGCGAGCACGCGCTGCCAGTAGTCATGGTCCTGCTCGCGAAACGAGAACAACAGGAACGGCGCGCCGGCAAGCCGCGACAGCTGCGATTCCGACAGGCGCCTCCTGGCGATTACACCAAAACCCTCCGCCGCAGACCCTGCAATCGCTTTCAAAAAAAACCCGTTGAGCGCATGGATGTTGGCAAGATCGTCGATCGTCAGTCCCTGGTATTCCATGTATCCCCACCATTTGGGCGCGTTTCTCGCCCATAGTCATAATTTCTATATTTCGGACTAGCCGACCATTTATGGATATTATAGGCTATGGATATACCATATATGGTCAGTTTCTAGCAAAAAGAGCCAACAATGCGACTAAGCGACGACCGATACTCAGGGGAACGCAGCCAGTTCGAACTGGCATTACGAATGATTCGACATGAGGCCCGCACCCGCACCATTCGAGAGTGCACGGGCCTGTCCGATGACCGGATACGAAAACTGTACGCGACCTATTTTCGCAACAGCGGCAACATGGCCGTGAAGCGACGGCGGGGCAAATCGCCGCGCCAGGTGACACGTTATGTCAAGAACCCCGAAAACCAGAACCAGGCAACGACGCTGGTAGCGCTGTTTTACGCCGGGATGCTAATTCGTATCGATCGCGAGCATCACGTGCACGCCTGCTGGCCACGCCCGGACGTCGAGTTTGGCCATCGCCTTTGCCGAGCATACGAGACCTACCTGCTGCTGCATGAAAACGCGAGACTCAGTTTTGAATGGGCCTGGAACCTGCTGCAGTGCATTTCGTATAACGACGAGCTCTATCTTGCTCACTGTCAAACCTGCGAAGCGCACTACGTTCAGGATGCTTATGCGCTGGACCACAAAATATGCCCGACCTGTTGCATGGAGACTCCGCGCCGGTCGCGCCGGCAGAAGCCGGGCCTGACGAGCTTTTGACACTCCGGCTGGTCGCGCTTTTCCGGTACAATCGGCGCCACGCGGCGTTGCCGTACTAAAACAACAAGTGCAATCAAGGGAGTCAAAACCAATGTTAAATGAGTTCAAAGCATTTGCAATGCGCGGCAATGTCGTTGACATGGCCGTCGGCATCGTCATCGGTGGCGCGTTTGGCAAAATCGTTTCGTCACTGGTCTCGGACGTGATCATGCCGCCGATCGGTATGATCATGGGTGGCGTGGATTTCAGCCAGCTGGCAATCGCCCTCGGCGAGGGTGAGGAAGCCGCATCGATCAACTACGGCATGTTCATCAATACCGTGCTGGATTTCGTCATCATCGCATTCGCGATATTCATGGTGATCAAGGGACTCAACTCCATGAAGAAGAAGGAAGAAGCGAAGCCCGCGGAGCCGCCCAAACCATCGGCTGAAGAAAAGCTGCTGACCGAAATTCGCGACCTGCTCGCAAAATAGCAAGGTCGTAGCGCGCAGCGAGCATTGGAAAACTACAACGTATTTGCAGGCGCGTTCGTCGATCGCAGCGGCGAACGCCGCAAGGATCCGGATTGGCTCAGCGAAGCTGTCGCCAGCGAGGATGCGCGCTTCGTTCCCGTGTGGGGTGATCTCTGCCTGATTGGTGGCGATCCTCCGCACGCGGTACGGCTCAAACGATCGCAGATCGAGCCTTTTATCGACGAACACAACCTGGTCTTCCTCGGCCTGTTTAGAAACAAG
Organism: uncultured Woeseiaceae bacterium; assembly: GCA_947258485.1. Classification (GTDB taxonomy): domain Bacteria; phylum Pseudomonadota; class Gammaproteobacteria; order Steroidobacterales; family Woeseiaceae; genus UBA1847. Next base: position 7,162 of record CAMYIS010000070.1, on the reverse strand, counting down.
CCGGCGTTTGCGCTCGCGATCGACGAGCATCAGCAACAGCCGTTCGCCGAGTTCGGGTCATTCGAAAGCCTGCGTTTCCTGGGTACGAAGCTGCCGCTGGACGAGGCCAATCTAGTCGCGCATGCACGGGCACTCGTGGTCTGGCATGCATCGCAGTCGTATTGCGCACTCTGCGGTTCGGCCGCGCTGCCTGAGGCCGGTGGCAATACGCAACGTTGTATTAATCCGGATTGTGGCAAGGAAATATTTCCGCGTACGGATCCTGCAATCATCGTGCTCGTTCATGACGGAGAACGCTGCCTGCTCGGGCGGCAGCAAAGTTGGCCCGAGGATCGTTACTCGACAATCGCGGGCTTCGTCGAGCCTGGCGAAAGCCTGGAAGACTCTGTGCGACGTGAGGTCTACGAAGAAACCAATATTCGTGTCGGTGCCGTTCGCTATCACAGCTCTCAGCCCTGGCCGTTTCCATCGGCCCTGATGCTCGGGTTCATGGCGGAGGCGACCTCGACCGACGTCGTCCTGAACGATGGGGAACTCGAAGACGCGCGGTGGTTTACGCGCGAAGACCTGCGCTCGGAGTTCCCCAAGCTGCCGTTTCGGATCTCGATCGCCAGGCGACTGGTTGACGACTGGATTATGCTCGGCGACGAAGACTGACCGTGTGCCTCGTTGTACTGGCGATCGGACAAAGCAGAGAGCATCCGCTGATCCTCGCGGGGAACCGCGATGAATTCCATGCGCGCCCGACGCAAAAAGCAGACTGGTGGCCTGACAAGCCGGATATCGTGGGGGGAAGAGACCTGCAGGCCGGCGGCACCTGGCTGGCACTGCACCGCAACGGGCGCTTTGCGACTGTCACGAATTTCCGGGACGCCGTGCCCGTCTCGCCGGGATTTCGTTCGCGCGGACACCTCGTCACGGAGTTCCTCGAGAGCGACCAACCGCCACTTGGCTATCTCGAAACGATTGATGGCCCCGCATACGCGGGATTCAACCTGATCGTTGGCGACCTCCACGATGTCGCGTTTCTCTCCAACCGTGACGGCGAGCCACGCACCTTGCCTGTCGGGCTCTACGGGCTCAGCAACGAGCTGCTGGACGGGCCCTGGGACAAAGTCAGGCGCAGCAAGGCGGGACTGGCTGCATTGCTGGATCGAAACGCCGTCAACGAAACGACGCTGCTGCGTCTGCTCGACGACCGCAACAAAGGTCCGGTCGAAGACGTCGTTTCGAGGGGCCTCGGCTTTGCCAGGGCACACTCGATTACCGCGCCGTTCATCGTGATGCCCGAATACGGCACGCGCTGCTCGACTGTCGTGCTTGCCGACGACTCGGGCAAATGGCGGATGGTCGAGCGACGATTCGACCCCGAAGGCATGTCGATCGGAGAATCCAGAATTACGTTCGCGACCCGAGCTTGACCGGCGCAAAAACCGACTGCAGCCACGCGCGAATATCATCGATTTCTTCGGCGCACACGGCATGCGCCATCGGGTAGTCATGCCATTCGACACTGAATCCCGCCTCGATCAGTTTGTCCGCCGACGCGCGGCCCCATTGCATGGGCAGCATCGGGTCGAAGCTGCCGTGCGCCATGAACACCGGCACATCCCGGTTCCCGGCGCTGGCGCCGAGTTCGCCGGGCAATGCGATGTAGGTCGACAGTGCCATCAGCCCGCCGAACCGGAGCGTTGAATGCAGCACGGCATTGATCGCAATGGCCCCGCCCTGGGAGAAGCCGGCAACCACGATGTTGTTCGCGTCGATGCCGCGCTCGATCTCGCGGCTTATCAGGGCTTCCAGCAGCGCCGTGCTGTCACGCACCCCTTGTGCGTCTGCCCGGCCCTCGGTATCGAGACTCAGGATGTCATACCAGGCTCGCATCGCCATGCCGCCGTTGATCGTGACGGGCCGCACCGGGGCATGTGGAAAAACAAAACGCAGCGGCAGGTCGCGAGGCAGTCGCAGCTCGGGCACGATGGGCTCGAAATCGTGGCCGTCGGCGCCCAGGCCGTGCAGCCAGATGACGCTGCCGACCGGGTTCTCGCCTGTTGTGACCTCGACGGTCTCGGGTAGCCGCATTTTGTTCCTCCGGATTATTGAAGCGGCGCAGTGTAGCGCAAAAGACTTTGCGAAAAAGGCCAACCCGGGCCTTGACCTATTATGCGCATGACTGTATAAATATGCGCATAATTATGCCTAACTCAAGTGAAGATCAAGCACAACGCCGTGATGCCATCCGGCAATTGCTGCGCCAGGGCCCGGCCCGAACGCAGCAATTCGTCGTGGATGCTTTGCTGGCCCAGGGGCTCGTCGCCACACAATCGAGCGTAAGTCGCGATCTTCGCGAGCTCGGCGCTATCAAGACATCCAGAGGCTACGAACTCCCGGGTGTCGATGAAGCGGGCGACAGGCAGATGGCAGAGATCGCCTCTCTGCTGCGCAAGATCAGCCCGGCCGGCCCGAATCTGCTGGTCATTCGAACCGCCATCGGCGCGGCACAACGCGTCGCACTCGCACTCGATCGCAGCGACTGGCCCGAAATGATCGGCAACATCGGCGGTGACGACACGGTATTTGTCGCGACCGAATCCTCACTTGCGCAAAAACAACTCATTGCCCGTATCGAGCGCTCCGCTCGCATCTGACATTCCCCGGAGAGTATCCAAGTGAGCAAAGACCAATCCCCTATCATTCTCGCGTTTTCAGGCGGACTGGATACATCGTTTTGCGTGCCCTGGCTCAAGGAAAACTACGGCCGGGATGTAATAACGGCGTGTGTCGACACGGGTGGCATTGATACGCAAGCCGCGATCGCGCTGGAAAAACGCGCGCTCGCGCTCGGCGCGATCGAGCACGTACTCATCGATGCCAAACAGGACTTCTTCGACACCGTTATTCGTTACCTGATAGCCGGTAATGTCCTGCGTGGCCAGGCCTACCCGCTCTGCGTCGGCGCCGAACGTGGTTTGCAGGCAGAGCGTCTCGCGAAAATCGCCACCGAACGCGGCGCCACGACAGTGGCTCATGGCTGCACGGCGGCAGGCAACGACCAGGTCCGTTTCGAAGTCGCGCTGCGCACGCTCAACCCGGATCTCGTGTCACTGGCGCCCGTGCGCGACAACAGCTGGGTGCGAGAGGAGCAGCTCGACTATCTCAAAAAGAACGGTTTGCCGTTACCGACGCAGGGATCCGCTTATTCCATCAACCGTGGCCTTTGGGGAATCACGATCGGTGGCAAGGAAACGCTGACGTCAGAAAACTCGATCCCTGAATCGGCGTGGGTACTTTCTTCGAACGCATTCAGCAAACCCAAAGATCTTTCCCGACACACGCTCGAATTCAGAGCCGGCGTACCGGTCGCGCTTGATGACGAATCCCTGTCGCCTGTCGAGCTCATCGAAAAGCTCGAAGTGCTTGCAGGAAGCTATGGCATCGGTCGGGGCATTCACCTGGGCGACACCGTGCTCGGCACCAAAGGCCGCGTCGCGTTTGAAGCGCCCGCCGCAATCACGTTAATTACGGCACACCGCGAACTCGAAAAGCTGGTGCTTAGCGCACAGCAGGCACGGATAAAAGACAGTGTCGCGGCCGTGTATGGCGATCTTGTACACGAAGGCAAGCAGCTGGATCTCGCCTGCGACGATATCGAGGCGCTGCTGGCGTCTTCGCAAAAGCGGGTCACGGGTACCGTACGTTTCGCCCTGCGCCCCGGGGCTTTATTTATCGAAGGAACAAGCTCGCCACACTCGCTGCTCGCGGCAACGAAGGGCGTGTACGGCGAATCCGCCGGCGAGTGGACCGCAAGCGACGCCGTCGGCTACGCGCGCATACTATCTCTGACCGGTTCGTTACAGACACGTGCGGGACGAGCCACCGGGGACTCATCGTGAAAAGTATCGTAGTCGACAAAATCGCATCGGTAGCACAGCACAACGATCTTGGCGCGGAGCTGCGTGTATCAGCGGATATTCCCTGCGAAGAGGGCGTGCTGATCGCGGTACAGGTGCTCAACAACAAGGCGCGCTACAACCAGCTCGAGCTGACCTCGGGACGGATGGCTACAGTCAACCAGGGCGACATCGTTGTCGGCGCGCTCGGGCATCGTAAGGCGCTGCGCGGCTACTCAGGCCATCTTCCCGTGGAACTCGAGCCGGGCGACACAATCCAGATTCTGAACATTGGCGGAGTCCTTGGACTCTGTGACTCGGCCAACCCGGACGTCGGGCCACCGTTCGAGTGCAAGGTGCTCGGCACGGTCCTCTCCTTCCCGTATCTCGGCGAGCGCATCGGCGTACCTGCACGCGCGGGCTCGGACAAACTCGATGACGATGAAGCGCTGGATACGAATGGTGTTCCGGTTATCGCGATGGCCGGCACCTGCATGGACTCGGGCAAGACAGCGGCTGCGTGCGCGATCGTCGGCCGGCTTCGTCATCTTGGGTTCAAGGTCTCGGCCTGCAAAGCCACGGGCGTCTCGTTACGGCGTGACGTGCTGGCCATGCAGGACGCGGGCGCATCTGACACGATGATCTTCTCGGACTTTGGCATCGTGACGACGACCGCCGCCAACGGCCCCGCGCTGACCCGTGCTTTGTTGACGGGGCTGGCGAAAAAAAGCCCCGACGTCATCGTGCTGGAACTCGGCGACGGCCTGCTCGGCGCCTACGGCGTCGAAGCCATCTTGTCCGATGTGGCCATACGCAAAGCGCTGACGGCTGTTGTGCTTTGCGCCAATGATCCGGTGTCGGCCTGGGGCGGCGCGAAGATCCTGCGCAACGACTTCGGCATCGAACCGGCCGTCGTCACCGGGCCTGCTACCGATAACGATGTCGGCGTTCAGCAGATTGATGAACGCCTGGCGCTACCCGCTATCAACGCGCTTTCCCACGGCGTGGCTCTCGGTGACCTGGTCGCCGACCTGCTGAACAAGGAAAAAACATGAGCAGCGCGATTCCTGCGGTAGTCCTGGGCGCGAGTGGTTACGTTGGCGGCGAGCTGCTGCGCCTGGTCACCGCACACCCGCAGTTCGAACTCGTGGCCGCCGTGTCGGACAGCCGGGCGGGCTCACCGATCGGCGATACATTTGCCCATCTCTCGCAGGCACTTCGCGACGTGTCTTTTGTCGCGCACGCGGCCTGGCTCGATCAACTCGACTCCGGCAGCAACCTGGCGTTGTTTTCCGCCGCACCACACGGCGCATCCGCCGGTGTCATCGCGAACGCACTCAACGCCGCTGAGAAAAAGGGCATCAACGTACATGTCGTCGACTCGTCGGCCGACTTTCGCTATGCCCGTCAAAGCGACTACGAGACCATTTACAACACCGACCACGGCGCACCCGAACTGCTCGAACAATTCATCTGCGCCGTGCCGGAACACGTCAACACCGTGGACGCGCCGCACGTCGGCCACCCGGGCTGCTTCGCCACCGCAACGCTGCTGGCTACGGTGCCGCTCATTCGTTCCGGGCTGACGGACGCCGAAGTCTATGTGAGCGGTATTACGGGTAGCACAGGTTCAGGCCGGAGTCCGCAGCCGGGCACACACCACCCGGAGCGGAACAGTAACCTCTATGCCTACAAGCCGCTGGCACATCGGCATGCACCGGAAATGGCTGGTCTGACGAAGGCCGCAAGTGGGCGTGAAACCAGCGTGCACTTCGTGCCTCACTCCGGGCCCTTCGCGCGCGGTATTCACATCACGCTGCAGGCCAAGACAATCTCGGCCGTGTCTGAGGCAACTTTGCGCGACGTGTATGAGCAGGCTTACGGCAATGCCCCTTTCGTCGACGTCGTGCAGGCAACGCCCCGGCTGAAAAACGTCGTCGCAAGCAACATGTGCCACATCAGCGTCGCCAGCAACGGCGAGTCCGTTGTCGTCATGAGTGCGATTGATAACCTCGTGAAAGGCGCCGCCGGCGGCGCGATGCAATGGATGAACCGGCTCTGGAACCTGCCTGAAACGACGGGTTTGACCGCACCGGCGCCGGGCTGGACCTGATGTCGATCGCGAATCAGCAACACGCCGTAGCCGACCCGCGCGTGCGAGAAGCCGCCGTGACGATTCCGGTCTACGGGCAGCTGCCGTTCGTTCCCGAACGCGCCAGTGGCTGTAACATCTTCACGAAGGACGGGCGAACAATACTGGACCTGTACGGCGGGCATGCGGTTGCCGCATTGGGTTACGGCCATCCTCGACTGGTGCGGGCGATCGAGAAGCAAAACAACAAACTGCTCTTCCAGAGCAATGCCGTGGCCCTGGAGATCCGTGCGCGGGCCGCGGAGAGTCTCGTGCGTATTGCTCCGCCGACGATAGAACGCGTTTTCTTTGTCAATTCGGGTGCTGAGGCCAACGAGAACGCGCTGCGCATGGCCTGCGTCGCGACCGGTCGGAAAAAGATCCTGGCAATAACGCACGGCTTCCATGGCCGAACGGCCGCGGCTGGCGCCGTCACCTGGAACTCCGACAAGTGGTACGGCTTCCCGTCGAGGCCTTTCGACGTCGACTTCATTCCGCGTGACGACATTGCTGAGGCCAAAGCCATGATCAGCGGCGACATCGCCGCCGTCATCGTCGAACCCGTGCAGGGCGTGGCCGGCGCTTACGACCTGTCAACCGACTTCCTCGAAACGCTGCGCAAAGAGACTCAGGAACACGGCGTCGTGCTGATTGCCGACGAAGTTCAATCAGGCATGGGGCGCTGCGGGCAATTCTTCGGGGTGCAGGTTCACGGCATCGATCCGGACATCATCACGAGCGCGAAATCGCTCGGCGGCGGCGTCCCTTGCGGGGCCGTGCTCTGCACGCACAAGATAGCGGCGCACTTCGGGCCGGGCGACCTCGGCACGACGTTTGGTGGCGGCCCCCTCGCCGCGGCCGCGATCACGGCGACGATCGAGGCTATCGAAGCCGAAGGCCTGCTCGCCAATGTGCGTCAAAGAGAAGCGCAGATTCGGGAACAGTGCGTGGCGGGCCCCGTGCTAAAGATCCAGGGCATGGGACTGCTGCTCGGACTCGTCTGCGATCGTCCTGCGAAAGAAGTGCACGGCGCGTTGCTAGAGCACGACATCCTGGCCGGCACGAGCAGCGACCCGGATGTCTTGAGAATACTGGCACCCCTCGTGCTTGAATCGGGACACGTCGAGCACCTGGCGCAGGC
>CAMYIS010000069.1 GCA_947258485.1 uncultured Woeseiaceae bacterium | reverse complement strand
GGATGGGACTGCCGGCCGCGACCCGACCGACAAGCGGCAAGCCCATCTGGTCGCGCAGGGAATCCTTGAGCTGAATACCGCGCGAGGCGCCCGGCAACAATTCGAGTACTCCCTTGCGCTGCAGCGCCCGCAGATGTTCTTCGGCGGCATTGGCCGACTTGAAACCGAGCTCGCCGGCGATTTCAGCACGCGTCGGCGGCATGCCGGTTTCGCTGATAAACTCTTGAATCATCTCGAGAATTTGCCGTTGCCTGGGGGTTAGTTCGCGCATTTGAACAGTTCCTGTATAGATTCACAGTATCTGGGATTATATACAGTACTTCGCTCAGTGCAAGTGTTTGCCGCAGCGCGATAGTCGTCAGGCGACTTCAGAGTGTCGGCTGAAACGGCCTTCTACAGGCACACCGCTGCACTGTCGCCAGCTAACGACAAAAGACAATAAAAACAGGAGTTTTGATTGCAGCTTGGGGCAGATTGATAAATAATGCGCCTGCAGTTTTACCCACAAAGGAACTTTCCACAATGAAAAAGACCGCACTCAGAGCAAGCGCACTTGTGCTCTTCGTCGCAATGGCCGCTGGTTGCGCCTCCACAGGGCTCAACGATGTTACAGCAACGGCTGACCGTGCTGCTTCCGACGCTGCTGCTGCAGCCTCGGCCGCTGAAGCTGCTCGCGCAGCTGCTGATCGCGCATCTCAGGCAGCTTCTGCTGCACAGAGAACTGCTGATCAGGCACTCGCTGCTGCAACAGAATCACAGGCCTGCTGTGAAGCTAACCGCGCAAGCATGGAACGCATGTTCCAGAAATCAATGTCCAAGTAAAAATTGGACAAGTAGCGTTAGACTACGACATCAATTATTCAAACGCCGCGCTTGTCGCGGCGTTTTTTATGCTCGTCCCAACCGTTTCCGGAATACCATCTGAGCGATTAACCAGCAGCTCGACAAGACCCCAGTCCAGCTGCCCGGCGCGCTCGGCCGTTACCGTAATGAACTGCTCGGTAACCTGCGTCAGCGGATTCTTGCTTTCTGAACTCAAGTCCGGCAATTCGATATCCGCATCCAGCTTCTCAATTCGTTGCAGCGACGCTGCCACGAGGAGTTGCGGCGATTCAAGCAGCGGGTGAACCTCCGCCACGAGATCCTCGCCATCCCAGCCGATTTTCACGGGGGCATTGATGATGCGTACAGCGGTGTTAACCGTGATGTGCTGAAACAGGAATTCGATGTCTTCGGGGAACATCCGGATACAGCCGTGCGACACGCGCATGCCGACGCCGGCCGGTCGGTTCGTGCCGTGAATCAGGTAACCCGGAAGTCCGAGACGCAGTGCTCTCGTACCCAGGGGATTTTTTGGGCCCGCCGGGACGACGCGTGGCAGCGGATCGCCATCCGCGGCGTGCTCGTCCCGTACCGATTGCGGCGGATACCATGCCGGGTCCTTCGCCATCGCGACAATCTTCGTCTCGCCGAGCGGCGTCTCCCAGTCCATGCGGCCGATACTCATCGGGTACGTATAGACATAGGCCGGCTCGCCGTCGCGGGGCTTCGGAAAGTAATACATGCGATATTCGGCCAGGTTGAGTACCAGCCCTTCGCGGGGTCCGGGCGGCAATACGAAGCGCGTGGGTAAAATCACTTCGGTCCCCTCGCCCGGCAACCAGACGCCCACGTCGGGATTTGCACGTACGATATCCTGGTAGCCGAGTCCGTGATGTCTTGCAATATCGACAAGCGTATCTTCGTAGCGTGCCGTCACGGTGGCGACTGCACCAATGACATCAAAGCCTTCCGGCGGCAGCTCGTAAACTTCGGCACGGGATGGCGATGCCGCCATCAAAAAACACGCGGCAACACACGAAAACAGGCGGCCTGTCACTGCCCTTTCTCGTCCGCTTCTATGACTTCGGTTTCACACTCCGCCGCAGCGAGCCATTCTTGCATCGCTTTACTTTCCAGCAGGCGATGTGGATAGAATCCGGCGGACTCCGGTAGGTTGATGCCATAGGTCCGCAGCCGCAGGACTACGGGTGCGAACATGGCGTCAGCTATTGAGAAGTCACCGAACAACCAGCCACCGCGGTCACCGAACTTGCGATGGCAGTCCCCCCAGATGGCAATGACGCGATCAATATCGAGACCCAGCTCATCCGGCAGCGGTACGATGCGCCCCATCGCGCGGCAGTTCATCGGCATGCACTCTCGCAGGTGCTGAAAGCCGGAGTGCATTTCAGCCGAGATGGACCGTGCGATCGCGCGTTCGTCGGGATCCGCTGGCCACAGCTGCTTTTCCGGCCAACGCTCGGCAACGGTCTCTGCAATCGCCAGCGTATCCCACACCGTGAGGTCGCCCAGTTGCAGTATTGGAACTCGACCCGCATGGGAGAACGATTCGATTTCCTGCGCCGCGGTGTCTGTATCGAGGACAATTCTGTGCTCGTCGAACTCAATACCTGCTTCCCTGAGCAGCAACCATGAGCGTAGCGACCACGATGAGTAATTCTTGTTGCCAATTATGAGTTTGGGTTTCATTGTCCTGGACCGGTCTGCGTGCCCCTATGGTAAACCATCCGACACTAGAGTCGCATCAGTACCGAACCCCAGGTGAAACCACCGCCAAAGGCTTCCATCAGGATCAGCTGGCCCTTTTTTATACGGCCGTCACGGACCCCGACATCGAGCGCCATGGGTACCGACGCGGCCGAGGTGTTGCCATGGTCCTGCACGGTCAGAATGACCTTGTCCATCGGCAGGCCCAGGCGCTTCGCCGTGGCCTGGATGATACGAATATTTGCCTGGTGAGGAATCAGCCAGTCAAGTTCGCTCTGGTCGATGCCGGCTTTTTCGAGCGTCTGCGCGGCGATGCCACCCAACGTCTTTACGGCTACTTTGAAAACCTCGTTTCCCGTCATCATGATTGCGGCCTCATCGGTACCGGCTTTCTCGAGGTGCTTGGACGGACCGACCGGGTAATACAGCAAGTCTTTGTACTGGCCGTCGGCGCCGAGATGACAAGACATGATGCCCGGTTCTTCTGACGGTTTCACGATAACCGCGCCTGCGCCGTCACCGAACAGCACGCAGGTATTGCGGTCGGACCAGTCCACAAACTTGGTGATGCACTCGGCGCCGATGATCAGCGCACACTTGGCATCGCCCAAACGGATGAACTTGTCGGCCATCGTGAGCGCGTAAATAAAGCCGGTACATGCGGCCTCGAGGCTGAAAGCAGGACATGCGGGAATACCAAGCCGATGCTGAATCAGCGTGGAGATATTCGGAAATATGAGATCGGGCGACGTCGTGCCCGTAATAACGAGATCAATCTCGGAAACGTCGACGCCGGCGTCTTCAATTGCGACCTTCGCCGCTTCGACGCACATATCCGATGTCGTCTGATCTTCGGCGACGACATGGCGGCGTTCGACACCGGTACGGGTTCGTATCCACTCATCGGTCGTATCAACGATCTTTTCCAGATCGAAGTTCGTCATGATGCGTTCCGGCAAATAACGCCCTGTTCCAACGATGCGCGAATACGTCATGCCATTTCCTCTTGCAGCAGCTTGCCGATTTGTTGCGGCAACTGATTGCGGACCTCGACAACAGCGGTATCAATGGCATGTTGAAATGCGTAGGCGTCCGC
>CAMYIS010000068.1 GCA_947258485.1 uncultured Woeseiaceae bacterium | reverse complement strand
TGCGAGTAGCAACGACGTCCAGAAAAGTGTCGAGACGATAGCCCGATCGGCAAAGCACCTGACGTCGCTGGTCGAAGTTGTGCTGGATGATGCCAGTCTCGACGCCGGCCAGGTCGAACTGATCGAACATGACTTCGACCTCGTCAGTCTTCTTAGCGATATGGCAGCGATGATGGCCCCGATGGCGGCCGAGAAAGGGCTGTCGTTTGCGACCTACGTTGACGAGGACGTGCCGAAAACCATTTATGCGGACGAAATTCGCCTGCGCCAGATCCTGATCAACCTGCTCGGCAATGCCGTTAAATTTACGGTCGAGGGCGGCGTAAAACTGATGGCGACGTACAGCGACGGCAGGCTCGTGGTAACGGTCAGCGACACGGGGCCCGGAATCAGTATCGAAGACCAGGAGAGAGTCTTCCAGGCATTTGAACGCGGTCGTGGCCGGGCCGAGACGGGCGCAGGCCTGGGTCTGACCATTACGCTGCGGCTCGTGGAACTCATGCATGGCGAAGTATCCCTGGACTCGATGCCGGGCGAAGGCTGCACGGTCAGCGTTCATGTACCCGTGATGGCTGCCGAAGACGGCCCCACCGCGGCTGTGCCGGTGCTGCCGTTACCGAGTGACGAAACCATTGCAGCAAAGCCGCTGAGCGTGCTGATCTGTGACGATGACGAAGACATGGTCAACCTGGTCGAGCACTACCTGCATCGATCCGGATACGGATTGATAACGAGCGCCGATAGTTCGGAAGCGATCGCGAAAACCCTGAAATTCGATCCCGACCTGGTGCTAATGGACTGCAATGTGCCCGGTGTCGGCGGCGTGGTTGCGGCCAAAGTGTTGCGCGAACAGGGTTATTCGAAGCCAATCGTTGCGCTGACGGCTTCGAAACTGAGTGACGAGCAGAAAAGCGCTTTTACGCGCTTCTTCAGAAAGCCGGCACCGATGCAGGAGTTGTTGACCGAGATAAAGCGCCTGACCCATTAACGCAAATGTGAACGATTGTTGCAGAATCCCGACCCGCCATATTTTACCGATAACATCCCCTATGGAACGACTAATAAAGAGGCGCAAAGCCTCGTGATTCGACAAGGGGAATCACTAACAAAATAAAAAAAGGAAGAGGAAAAACCGGCAGAGCCGGCAAAACCCTCTGAAGAGGTGCAATTGCTGACTGATATTCGCGACGCACTCAAGAATCGCGGCTAATCAGCAGGGTTGGCACGGAGAGAGAGGGGTGCTTCTGACGAAGTGCCCCTTTTTCTTGTCTTCAAATAGCAGCAGCAGATGATGTACTCTCACGCGCATGTCCAGACTCCTGTTGCTGATGGCGGCCACGGTCGCCCCGCTCATTGCTGCGGCCGATGATAATGAAATCGAAGAGGTGCTGGTAACCGCGACACGACGTGCCATAAGCAGCGAGGACGTGTCTTCCGGACTAACGCTCGTTACTCGCGAGCAAGTGCAAGCGCAAAAGCTGGTGACGGACAGCCTGGCGTCTAACGTCGGCGTATTTCTTCAACAAACTACGCCGGGCCAGGGCGCGGCCATCATTCGCGGACTCAAAGGCTCGTCGATTCTGCATCTCGTCGACGGCATGCGCCTGAATAATGCAATTTTCCGAAGTGCGCCGACTCAATATTTCTCCCTGGTCCCGATTTCGGCGGTTGAAAGAGTCGAAGTGCTGCGCGGAACACCAACGTCTCTTTATGGCAATGACGCCGTTGGTGGGGTCGTGCAGCTCGTAACGCGGGTGCCTGGCTTTGATTCGCCCCGAACTGAGGCGCGCGGCGAGGTGTTTGCGTCATTCGATACGGCAGAGTTGGGCAAGACGACGCGCGCAACGCTCGATTTTGGCAATAGTGTTTTCGCATCATCGTTCAGCGCCGAGTATCTAAAGACAGGCAACCGTCGCACCGGTAGCGGCGAGCGCATCGGGCCGTCGGGCTATGAATCCAGGGCGGCAAGAATGGCGTTTTCGGCCACGCCTGCTAACGATCGTTCCTGGCTCCTCGATGTACATTATCTTGAGCAGCCGGAAACGCCGCGCGTCGACGAGCTTGTACCCGGGTTTGGCCAAACCGAACCGTCGTCGTCCGAATTCCTGTTTGCACCCAACCGTCGTGTTTTCGTGCACGGTAAGTACACGAAGACAGCCGGGGCAGGCGGGCTGGACTGGAATACCGATATCGCCTGGCAACGCGTTGACGACGATCGGGTCACTCGCGACTTCGGCGCGACTGATCGGCGCCGTGAATCCAACAGCAGCGACCTCATGGGCGTGACGCTCAGTGGCTCGAGAATCACTGAGGCCGGGTCGTGGATTGTTGGCGCAGAGTTCTACCACGACGAAGTTCGCAGTGTTCGCATAGAGGAAAACCTGGCGAATGGAGTGATTCAACAGGTTGCATCGAGATTCCCTGATGGGTCTACGGTCTCGCAGGCCGCGCTTTACGCCAATATTGAGCACCGGGTGACCGACCGGAATAATCTCAACGGGGGAATTCGTGTCAGCAACGACGATGTCAGCCTGCCAGCGACCCCGATATCGGCCGCAGCCGACATTAATAGCACCGACATCAGCGGCGACTTTGGATGGATATTCGATGTGACCCGGCGCTGGCAGATGCTCGCCAACCTCGGCCTGGGATTTCGTGCGCCGAACGTATTTGATCTTGGCACGCTGGGTAATCGCCCGGGCAATCGTTTCAACATTCCCAACACGACGCTGGATTCCGAGCGCGTGTTTCAAGCAGATATCGGTGCGCGTTACCGATCCGATCGGGTTACGTTCGACCTGATGATTTACGCATTGCGTTATGACGATCGCATCACATCGATTGGCACCGGCGGTGTCACTGCCGACGGCCGGGATATCGTGCAAAGCGTCAACGCGGCCGAGTCCTCGATACGCGGGTTGGAAGCCGGCCTCGATCTGCGGCTCAGCGATGAAATCAGGGCTCGTGCGGTCCTCAACTACACCTGGGGCGAACAACAGGTATCCGGCAACGCTACGGAGCCTGCGGGGCGCATTCCACCGTTCAACGGCAACATCATGCTGTATTACGATGCCGGCGGCGATTTCCGGCTTGAAAGCTGGCTTCGCTTTGCAGGCAACCAGGATCGGCTTAGTGCGCGTGATGTCAGCGACGTGCGGATCGACCCGGAGGGAACTCCGGGCTGGGTGGTGGTAGGTGCTCGCCTGCAGAAATCCTTTGCGCAGGACTGGCTGCTTTCCGTCAGTCTCGATAACCTGCTCGACAAGCACTACCGTGTCCACGGCTCCGGGCTCGATGCGGCCGGGCGAAATTTGACTATTGGCGTGCGCCGTAGCTGGTAGCGGTGGCTCTTCGGTACCGAGGTATTGGTTGCGTTATCCAGGCTGAAATGGAATGAAAATCAGTACCGTCATGATTGTCGTGAGCTTTACCTGGCTCCTCGTCTCGTTCTGGAATCGCAACGACTTGCCGCGGAATATCGAGTTCCTCCCGGATGTGTTGGCCGAGCCCCGACAAACGGCGACGAGGACCAAGCCATTCGATGCGGCTTTCAACGGCGTCGATTATCTTGTCGAGCCGGAGTACGGCTTTTAACGGCGTCGACTATCTTGTCGAGCCGGAGTACGAATACGACCTGGCCGGCATGGTGGTTTCCTACCGACATCACGACGGCAACAGCCGCATGCATTTTCTCGCCAACGATCACCTCAACATGCTCGATGTGTGCGTCATCTGGGGCGACAGCGCAACCAGCAAGTTGTTGCACAAGATCGATTTCTGGAACGGCATTTTCACCTGCAATGTGTTCACCCGGGACAGTGCGGCCTGGGAAGCGTTCCGCATGGAGCAGCTTTCGAATAACCACCTGATCTCTGACGATGAGGCCGTTCGCCGACAGGTGAAAGACATAGCTATCGGTGACCAGATCAGGGTACGCGGATACCTGGCCAGCTACAGCAGTGAGCAGGGCGGCAAACGCGGCACGAGTACGACACGTACCGATACCGGTAACGGTGCATGTGAGACACTGTTCGTTGAGCAGTTCGAGATTATTCAATCGGCGGTCAGCTACTGGCGAATCTCGATGTGGGTTTCGCTGGCGATACTGACGGTCGGACTTTTTCTCCACTTCCGGCGACCGTATCGGCCGTACTAACCAAGAAAAAAGGTGGGCAATGAGTTTCTTTGAGCGTTACCTGACGATCTGGGTTCTTCTGTGCATTGGCCTTGGTATTGCCCTGGGCAAGTACGCACCGGAGGTCGCCCAGGCTTTGGATGGCATGGCCATCACCGTGAACGGCGCACCGGTCGTTTCCATTCCAATCGCAGTGTGCCTGTTCATGATGATGTACCCGATCATGGTCAAGATCGATTTTCACGAGGTCGTGAGAGCCGGCAAGGCCGCAAAGCCGGTGGGCCTGACGCTGTTCATCAACTGGGCCGTCAAGCCGTTCACCATGTACGCGATCGCGAGCTTCTTCCTCGGCACGCTGTTCCTCATGTTTATCGTTCCCGTCGCCGTGGACCTCGTGAAGATGCCGTTGGGCAAGGACATGCTCGTAGGCGACGTTTATGGCGCGGGCCAGGTTGTGCTCGTTGATGGCGTAAAAATGCTCGAGGTGCCGCTATGGCGCAGCTACCTGGCGGGCTGCATCCTGCTCGGCATTGCGCCCTGCACGGCCATGGTGCTGGTATGGGGGTACCTCTC
>CAMYIS010000067.1 GCA_947258485.1 uncultured Woeseiaceae bacterium | reverse complement strand
GGTATTGGAGCTTTGCAAACGGTTCCCGGTTTACGCCTGATTGTTCCTTCGCCCGAAGGAGTTCTAGTCGGTCATGCACTGTCCGTTCTGCGCCCACGAAGAAACCAAGGTCATAGATTCCCGCCTCGCGGGTGACGGCCGGCAGATTCGCCGGCGCCGCCAGTGTCTTGACTGCAATGAACGGTTCACGACATTCGAGACCGCAGAACTCGTCATGCCGCGCCTGATCAAGAACGATAACTCGCGGCAGCCTTTCGACGAAAACAAACTGCGAAACAGCATGGTGAGAGCGCTCGAGAAGCGTCCCGTGCCCAGTGAAAAACTCGAGCAGGCGATCGGACACCTCATTCACAAGCTGCGGACCATGGGCGAGCGTGAAGTGCCGTCGCGCCTCGTCGGCGAGCTGGTCATGGAAGAACTGCACGAACTCGATGAAGTGGCGTACGTGCGCTTTGCATCAGTCTACCGCCGCTTTCAGGACGTCAATGAGTTCGAGGACGAAATCAAGCGCCTGCAGAAGATCTCGGAAACGGCCGCGAGCCGTGAGCAGATGTCACTGCTGCCCGATCTGCTGGGCGACAAGAAGCGCTGACCATGCCATCGTTTTCCGATATTGACTGCGCGCACATGGCGCGCGCGCTGCAGCTGGCCGCTCGTGGTTTGTATTCGGCGCATCCCAACCCGATCGTCGGCTGTGTCATCGCGAACAACGAGCGGGTTGTCGGCGAGGGCTGGCACGAACGTGCCGGCGAACCGCACGCAGAGATCAATGCGCTTGCCGCGGCAGGCAAAGACGCCGAAGGCGGCACGGCCTATGTGACGCTCGAGCCCTGTGCGCACCATGGCAAGACACCGCCCTGTGCCGAGGCCCTGTTGCAAGCCGGTATCAGCAAGGTAATCGTGGCGATGCAGGATCCGTTCGCGCAGGTGGCTGGCCGTGGGCTCGAAATGCTGCGTAACGCGGGTGTGACAACTGAAGTCGGCCTGATGCAGTCGGCGGCTGAGTCGCTCAATGCGGGATTCATCGCCCGTGTGACGCGCAATCGGCCGATGGTCCGGGTCAAAGTGGCGGCGAGCATCGATGGCGCGACGGCGATGAAGAGTGGTGAAAGCCAATGGATTACGGGGCCTGAAGCGCGCAATGACGTGCAGCGGCTGCGCGCCCGGTCGGGCGCGATCATGACGGGCATTGGTACCGTGCTGGCAGACGACCCCTCGCTGAACGTCCGTTTGAAGGAACTCACGGCGGCCGGATTGCAGCCGCTCCGGGTCGTGCTCGACAGCCGCCTGCGCATGCCGTTATCGGCCGGAATGCTGGCGCTGCCGGGCGAGACGCTGGTCTGCTGCACCGGGAAACACGATCATTCGCGGCTCAACGATGCGGGTGCAGAGGTGCGTTCCTACGCCGCCGATGGGGCAGCCGTTGATGTGGGCGCGGTGCTCACAGACCTTGCGCAGCGCGGTGTGAACGACGTCCTGGTCGAGGCAGGCCCCGGCGTGACGGGCTACCTGTTGCAAAAAGAACTTGTAGACGAGCTTGTGATTTATCAGGCACCCCACATAATGGGTAGCGAAACCAGGGGCATGTTCCAGACGTCGTCCTGGTTGGCACTTGCCGACCGCAAGAGGCTACAGATCAGCGATGTTCGTCGTATTGGCGGCGACACGCGAATAACAGCAAGAGTCCAGAACTGAATGTTTACCGGGATCATCAAAGACAGGGGCACGCTAACTGCGATCAGCCGCAAGGGTGGCGACGCGCGGCTGACGGTCAGCTCGTCGGGCCTGCCCTGGTCGGACTTCGAGCTCGGCGAAAGCATTGCCGTCAACGGCGTGTGCCTGACGGCCGTCGCACTGCATGAGGACGGTTTCGACACCGACGTGTCGGTCGAAACGCTGAGCGTGACAGGTCTCGGCCAACTCGAGGTTGGCTCACCCGTAAACCTCGAACCGGCAATCAGCCTGGGCGAACGCCTTGGCGGACACCTCGTGAGTGGTCACGTGGACTGCACGGGCACCGTGACGTCGCGGGCTGCTGATGCGCGATCGATACGACTTGTTATAGAGATCCCCGCGGAATACTCGCGTTACGTGGCGAAAAAGGGCTCCGTCTGCGTGGACGGCGTCAGCCTTACGATCAACGAAGTATCGGGCAATTGCTTCGAAATAAATATTATCCCCTGACTACGCAGTTGGCACAGTCGTCAATGTCGAGGTTGACATGCTGGCGCGCTACATCGAGCGCCTGCTGAGCAAAGACGGAGACGGCATTTCTATCGAATTTCTAAAGGCGCACGGTTATGCCTGACAACACTACGATCCACCCGAGCGCGCAGTCGTCGACGTTCAGCGACATCGAAGACATCATCGCCGATATTGCGGCCGGCAAGATGGTCATCATGGTCGACGATGAAAATCGCGAGAATGAGGGCGACCTGATCATGGCTGCAGAAAAAGTCCGCGCCGAAGACGTCAACTACATGGCGACGCACGGGAGAGGGCTCATTTGCCTGACCGTCGAACGTGAACGCTGCAAACAGCTCAGGCTGCCGCTCATGGTCAGCGACACGGATGAACATCATGCGACCAATTTCACAATATCGATCGAAGCGGCTGACGGGATCACAACGGGCATTTCCGCGCACGATCGCGCCAGGACGATCCAGGCGGCCGTTGCACCCGACGCCAAGCCCGAACACCTGAGGCAGCCCGGGCATATCTTCCCCGTGATGTCGCAGCCGGGCGGCGTGCTTACACGAGCGGGACATACCGAAGCCGGCTGTGATCTCGCACGGCTTGCGGGCCTCGAACCGGCCGCAGCCATCGTCGAGATTCTCAATGAAGACGGATCCATGGCGCGTCGGCCGGACCTCGAGATTTTCGCGAGTAAACACCGAATCCGTATCGGAACCATTGCCGACCTGATTCGCTATCGCCTTGAGAAAGAACGCAACGTCGAGCGTATCGCGGAACAAGTTGTCGCGACGGAATTCGGCGAATTCACGTTGGTCTGCTACGACGATCACATCAACCGCTCGGTGCATGTAGCGTTGGTGAAAGGTGACCTGGATGCCGTAGATGCGCCGCTGGTTCGCGTGCATCTGCAGGATACGCTCGGCGACGTAATCGGCGTGAAAAGCCTCTCGCTGGGCTGGCCGCTGCACAGCGCGATCGAGCGCATCGCGAATGAGGAGACCGGTGTCATCGTCGTACTGCGTGACCAGGAGTCGTCGCGCGACTTCATGGAATCGGTGGAGACCCTGGGTCAGCTTCGGGATGAACTGGACAAGCGCCGCAGTGGCGACATGGTCTTGCGCACCTACGGAGTCGGTGCACAGATTCTTCGCGACCTCGGACTCAGCAAAATCCGTGTATTATCAGCGCCTAAACATATGTACGCGATCTCGGGCTTCGACCTCGAGATCACGGAGTACGTCTCGGAGTAGCGGCACGGCATGGACAGGATCAAGACAACAGAGGGCGACCTCATTGTTCGCGATGGTCGATTCGCAATCGTGGCGACGCGGTTCAACGATTTTATCGTTGAGTCACTTATCAAGGGATCACTTCGTTGCTTGAGGCAGCACGGCGCTGCCGATGCCGACATCGAGATTATTCGTGTTCCCGGGGCATTCGAAATGCCGATTGCCGTGGAAAAGATCGCGGCCTCTCGTCGCGTCGACGGCATCATTGCTCTCGGTGCCGTAATCCGTGGCGGCACGCCGCATTTCGATTATGTCGCGAGTGAATGTGTCAAAGGCATCACGGCTGCGGGTCAAAAGCATGGCATACCGATCGGCCAGGGCGTGTTGACGGTCAATACAATCGAGCAGGCGATAGAGCGTGCCGGCACGAAAGCCGGCAACAAAGGCGAAGAAGCTACGCTTGCCGTCATCGAGATGGTCAACCTGCTTCGGAAGATTGACTGAGTGATGCACGCCGATTGGCCGGAAAAATAGACGCGTCGTATCGACTGATACCTTGCAGGTTAGTGAAATGAGTAAAGCCAGTTCAAAAGGAACAGGCGCGCGGACCCGTGCACGCGAGCTGCTGGTGCAGGCGCTCTATCAGAAACAGATAGCCGGGCATTCCTGTTCCGAGCTGTTGTCCCAATTTCACGAGCAGGTCGCGTACGAGCGCGTCGATAAGGAATTCTTCGATGAACAGCTGTCGGCAATCTGCAGGTTGCAGGATGAACTCGAGAACACCGTAGACGGCCTCATCGACCGGCCCCTGGATCAACTGGATCCCGTGGAGCGGGGTATCCTGCTGATCGGAGCGTATGAGCTCGAGTCACGTATCGATATCCCCTACAAGGTCGTAATCAACGAGTGTGTGAATCTCGCCAGGCGCTTCGGCTCTGTCGACGGACACAAGTACGTGAATGCATGCCTGGACGTCGCGGCAAAAACCCTGCGTGAAGACGAGGTACAAGCAAACGCCGGTGGATGAATTCGAGCTTATAGAACGATTTTTCAATCGTCGGGTGTCGACGCCTGGCGTAGTGGTCGGCATCGGTGATGACGGCGCCGTGCTGCAGCCCGAACCCGGCCTTGAACAGGTCCAGGTTATCGATATGCTCGTTGAGGGTGTGCACTTTCCGGCCAACTCAAATGCAGAAGATATTGGTTTCCGCGTGGTAGCCGTCAATCTTTCGGACATTGCTGCGATGGGTGCTCGCCCGCGCTGGATGACGCTGGCGCTCTCGATGCCGCCAAAAAATGACGAGTGGCTTGCTGCCTTCGCCAGCGGTTTGTTCGAAGCAGCCGGGGAGTTCGACGTTGCCCTGGTTGGTGGCGATACGACCGGTGGGGACGTTGTCGTGGCAACCGTACACGTCACGGGGGAGGTAGAGGCGGGCAAGGCTCTGTTGCGCAGTGGCGCAGAGGTCGGCGACACCATATTCGTAACGGGTACGGTTGGTGATGCCGCCGCGGGCCTGGAACTCCTCGGTCGCGGCGAACGCGACAGCTTCCTGGGCAATCGCTTCCTGCGCCCAAGAGCGCGTATCGAGACGGGTCACCAGCTCGTTGGCCGCGCAAGCGCTGCCATCGATGTGTCCGACGGGCTGTTTGGCGATTTGAGCAAGCTGTTGGATGCGAGCGGTGTCGGCGGTGAGCTGGATATCGATCGCGTGCCAATGTCCGATGCGATCAAAGCGCGCTTCGATGAGTCGAGTCGAACTCGGTTGGCTCTAAACGGGGGCGACGATTACGAACTTTGCTTTACGGCCAGGCCGGATGTCGTCGACGGTATTGCCGATATCACGGCAATCGGCAAAATAACGCGCGAGCCGGGGCTCACCTGCCGCCAAAACGGCGTTGTTGTGGAATGGGACGACGGCGGTTACCGTCACTTCCAGTGAACAAGCCACCAGAAGACATGGAAAACAGGCTCACGCGCACGGTCCTGACGGATCCGGTGCATTTCCTGGCGTTTGGCTTCGGCACGGGACTAGCTCCATTTGCGCCGGGTACTGTCGGCTCGATTCCGGGCGTTTTGCTGTTCTGGCTGACGTTTGATCTCGGACTTTATGTTCAATTGGGTGTCGCGGCAGCGCTTGTCGCCTCCGGCGTCTGGTTATGCGGCGAAAGCGCACGGCGCATAGGCGTTCATGATCATGGCGGCATCGTCTGGGACGAGATTGCCGGCATGTACATCACGCTCCTGGCGGCCCCGCTATCGCTTGCCGGATGGGCGCTCGCGTTCGTGCTTTTTCGGCTATTTGATATTGTCAAACCGTGGCCGATTCGCGACCTGGATCACAGACTGGGCGGGGGCGTGGGAATTATGCTGGATGACCTCGTAGCCGCTCTGTATGCCGCAGTATTACTGGGTTTGTA
>CAMYIS010000066.1 GCA_947258485.1 uncultured Woeseiaceae bacterium | reverse complement strand
CAGCAGAATAACGGGCGCTGACAGCAGGAACGAGAAGCGCGCCGCATCCTGGCGCCCGAAGCCCAGCATGCGACCAGCCGTTATGGTCACTCCGGATCGCGAGGTGCCGGGGACGAGTGACAGCGCTTGGGCACATCCTATGATGACCGCATCCCTGATGCGAACGCCGGCGATTACACGCTCACTTTTTCCGTACCGGTCCGCCAGCGCCATCAGGATGCCATAGCCCGAAAGCGTCACTACGATGACGGACGGGTCACGCAGGTTCGACTCAATCCAGGAAGCGAATGACAGGCCCGCGAGTGCAGCGGGTATCGTACCGAGCCCGATGGCGAGCGCCATATTGGCCTGCGGCAGTTTGGTCTCGCCTCCGAGGACTTGTAAAGCGCCGCGCAGCAGCCCGAGAATGTCTTCGCGGAAAAACACGCAAACAGCCACGAGCGAGCCGGCGTGCACAGCCACATCGAAAGCGAGCCCCTGGTCCGTCCAGTTGACGAGATACGGCACCAGCACGAGATGGCCGGAACTCGAGATCGGCAGAAACTCGGTCAATCCCTGTACGACTGCCAGTACGATGATCTGCAATCCTGTCACTGCATGCCTCGGCCGACTAATTGTTCATTCATAAAGTATGCGTCCTGTCAGCCATGCGAAACGCCGTTGGTGTCCTGACATCGCCACGCCGCAGCGCCATGCATTTGAAGTGCTCGCCCATTGCCCCCGGCAGAGTAAGCGTTTTAACCTGCCCCGACAATTCAAGCTGTGACGCGAGTGGCAACGATGCAAATTCGTGCATCTCGGCATCGAGTCCGCCACCGAGCAGAAACTGTGCCTGCGCCGAGTAGCCTGCCACGTCTAGTCCGCTATTCCGCCCTGCTTCCGCGACGGTGCTGAAATCGACCCATGCAGTGATGTCCTGGATACCTGCCAGGATCAGGGGATCGTTGTGCGCATGATGACGAAAGTGACATCGCAGCCATCCGTCCGATCGTTCGGCCGCGTAGTACTCCCTTCGCGTGACGCCATAGTCGAACAGAAATGCTACGCCGTGTTGCAATGTATGCGCCAGTGCATCGACCCAGCCCGGTAACCCTAGAGAAATGTCGGAGACAAACCCGACAGGCAAAACCTGGCCCAGCTCAGCTTCTATAGCGAGCACGGCGTTCGAGAGAATGTCCGGCGCTGGCGCTTCAACAATGGCAAACACACCACTGTCATCAGTAACACGCAGTTGCTTGACACCGGCGTCGCTCCGCACGAAACGTTCAACGGGAAGCGCGTCGAGCACTTCGTTGGCAATGATGACACCCTTGTGATTTGCAGGCGGCATGTCGAGCCATGAAACAAGCGATACCAGCTCCGGAATTTCTGCTCGCAGATATCGCGCCTGGCGCTCCTGCAGCTCGGCCGATACCTCCAGTATTTCGTATCGCCCGGGAAGTGCATCGAGCCGCGCCAGCGTCTCGAGTATGTCGCGAGCGAGTTTGCCACTGCCTGCACCGTATTCGAGGATCGCTCCCCCCTCCACTTCGGCCAACACCTCGGCGCATTGTCGTGCAAGCACGCGACCGAAAACCGGCGACACTTCCGGCGCCGTGACAAAATCGCCGTCGGCCCCGAACTTGCGTGAACCCGCTGCGTAGTAGCCGAGACCGGGTGCGTACAACGCATGTTGCATGTATTCGGCAAAGCTCAGGCTGCCACCCGCATCCGCCATTCGTGCGCGGATGAAATCGGCGACATGCGCGCTGTGCTCGGCGCTTATTGCATCAGGTCGTGGGAGCACTGGGCGGTCGTCGTGTTGCATGTGAGCTGTAAAGCCTTTAAGAATGTCTTCTTGGTTGTCAGTCAGGATTCTTGATGTCAGAACAGGACCTAAATGGAAAAGTCGTGCTCGTAACCGGCGCCGCCCGACGAATCGGCGCGGCTATTGTGACACGGCTTCATGAAAACGGCGCGCGCGTGGCAATTCATTATCGGAGTTCGGCGAATGAGGCCAACAACCTCGCGACACGACTTAACAACGAACGAGCCGACTCAGCTGCAACATTTGCGGCTGACCTGCTCGACATGGAACAGCTGCCACAGCTTATTTCGAGTGTCATGGACTGGTCCGGACGCCTCGACTGTCTCGTCAACAACGCGTCGACTTTTTACCCGACCCCGGTGGGCAGCATTACCGGAGCGCAGTGGGACGACCTGGTTGGCAGCAACCTGAAAGCACCGTTGTTCCTCGCGCAGGCGTCGGTACCGCATTTACGGCAGCATGGCGGCACGATCGTCAATATTGTTGATATTCATGCCCAGAGGCCCCTGCGTAATCACGCCGTTTATGGCCCGGCCAAAGCCGGCCTCGCCATGCTGACGCGTTCGCTGGCAAAAGACCTGGCGCCCGATATCCGCGTGAACGGCGTATCGCCCGGTGCGATTCTCTGGCCCGAGGACGGCATGAGCGACGCTGCACAGCAAACGATCCTGCGACAGGTGCCTCTGCAGCGACCCGGCGACCCTGACGATATCGCCGGCTGCGTGTTGTACCTGTGGCGCGATGCGAACTATGTAACGGGGCAGATTATCGGCGTTGACGGCGGACGCTCGATCGGCTGGTAGGCCCACCACTCACTTCGCCGCTAGCCCACCACCCACCCTGCACACCGCGGCGTCGATCGCCGGGGAATCTCAGTCGCTCGGAATCTCAGTCGCTCGGACAGCTGCTTCGCAAACTCGCTTGGTGAGACACCCCGGCGCTCACCGCCGCTGCCCAATCGTGCTGCAGGAGGCGGGTGCGAGGATGTCTTGCGCAGCGACATCGCGTCAGCGCGAGCAAGCAAGATATCGCCGTGACCGCCGCCGCTCTGGGGAATGGTGGGTGGAGGCTAGTAAGCGTCCGCGAATTCCCGGTGTGCCGGCCCGCGACGATCGCGCTGCTCAGCACCGGCTTCTCCGGAAGGCTTGAACTGCCCTCCAGGCGCCGCCGCAACCGGGCAGGCGCCCGTATTGAGGAAGGTCATCGCAGCCACCATGTTCGGATCCGAATCGTCACCAACAGGGAAATTCAGATCGTCGGCTGCCGGGCAGTCTACCGGCAGGCCGTCGAAATAGTCGCCTTCGCCGGCCGCATTGACCGTCTTGAATGACGTTGGACGAAGAATCTTGTCGCAAAACGTCAGTCCAATCTGGCCGACCGGTTTTCCAAACGTGTTATCGCCGACGATCGTAACGTCGAAATAAGCTTCCAGGCTGTTCGTGACCAGTTCGCTTGCAGATGCCGTACCTCCCGTTGCGATCACCACAAGGCGAGCTAGGTCGATCGAGTTACCTTGGCGCTGGAAAAACTCCGTGCTGTTGTTCACCGCCGCACGATCCGCGTTGAATCTGGTTTCCGAGAACACGCGACCATCATTGGCGAACGCGCCGAGGTAATCACCGAGCAGGTTGGCCGTGCTGACCAGGCCTCCGCCGTTGTAGCGCAGATCGATGATGACATCATCCACACCGGCCGCTATAAATTCGGCGAACACCGTATCCAGAACCGGGTTCGCGGTACTGATGAACTGAGAAAACTCGATGTAGCCGACATTCACACCGTTCCCGGCGTCGATGATGCGACGCTGCGGTACCGGGCTGATCGTCACAACGTCCTTGGTAATCGACGAAGAAAATACGCTGCCGTCAGTGCGACGCATCTCAAAAACGACAGTATCGTTATTGAACGCGGCTCCAATGCCTTCATTCGCCTGGATTTCGGCAATACTCCTGCCATCGAGACTGACAAACTGCTGTCCCCGAGCCAGCCCGCCATTTTCCGCAGGGCTTCCCGAGAATACCCGGCTCAGGCGTACGTCATCGGTAGCAGCATCCACAGTCCTGTAGCTGAAGCCGAAACCCTCGAATTTGCCTTCGCCAAAAAACTCCGCGTCGGCCTGCGCCGAGCCCACAGAACTGAATCGATCAACAGGGTTTCCGTTGGCGTCCTGCGGGCCGAATGTCGTCGTGACCTCGACAACCAGGTTTTCGGGCGTAGCGTAGTCCGCGATGTTGATGCCGGCCGGCAACAGATCGTTCCATAAGTACCAGGCGTACAGATTGTCCAGCACGAACTGCTTTTGCCCGTCATTGCTGCAGGCGGCTGTGCCAGTCTGCGGACTCACAATACCATCGCCGCCAGCGTCACAGGCGGCCAAGCCAATCATAACCAGCAGGCTAACCAAATTGCGCATAATGAGTCCTTTACAAAATAACGCCTACGAGTTCCAGCGGTTGACTCTCCGCATCGAATTCCTGCCAATGCGCCAGCATTGTCTTGCCCGTTACCGGGTGCACGAGATCCGGAGCCAGCTCGGCCAAAGGCCTCAGCACGAAGCTGTATTCCAGGATGTCACTGCGTGGCACTCGCACCGGGCGTTCATCGATGACCCGGTCATTGTAAAGCAACAGATCAATATCGAGCGGACGTGATACCCACTTTTCGTTACCGCGATCGCGTCCCGCCAGATTATGTAATCGTTCGATTTCATTACAAATTTCAAGCGGCGTTTCTTTCGACCTCAGCCGCAGAACGAGGTTCAGAAAGTCATCACCTTCGAAGCCTACGGCCGCGCTGCGATATACTGCTGAGACATCCACTTCACCGTAATGCCGCCGCAGTTCTCGCACGCCAAGGCTCATGTTCTCTTCGGGCCGTATGTTGCTCCCGAGCCCAAGGTAAACGATTGACATGGCTCTTCCCGGGCTCGTCTTCAGTCGGGCCATTGGCCCCGTTCGATGAGAATGCCGACATCGCGCGATCCTCGAATCGCCCCGACCTTGTTTACCCGGACTTTTACCCACTCAACCCCGAATTCATCACGTACGATTCCGGCAATTCGCTCAGCCAGCGTTTCGACGAGCTGGAAACTCGAATCCGCAACGAAGGACTGAATGCGCTTGGCAACGGATTTGTAATTCAGCGTGTCTTCAACATTATCAGTGGCCGCTGCTTTCGCGATGTCCGCGCTCATTTCCAGATCGATAATGACCGTCTGACGAATCTTGCGCTCCCATTCCCAGATGCCGATGACGGTATCGACCTTGAGTTCGTTTAGAAAAATCTTGTCCATAATTTGATCGCTATTCCTTTCTCACTGCGCCGGGCGTGGCACATCCAATGAGGCTATTGGCCAACGTGGTCGCACTCTTATTTCGTCGGCAGGCGATGCCTCCGCCAAACGGAGCGCACCGGCGATGGCAATCATCGCACCGTTGTCCGTACAAAACTCCATGCGAGGATAAAAAACGGAGCCATCGAAATGCTCCGCAATATCCTTTCGCAGCAACTTGTTCGCACCCACGCCGCCCGCAACCACTATCCGCTCGAGTCGATAGGCTTCGGCCGCTTTTATCGCTCGTGCGACCAGCGTATCGACAGCCGCGCGCTGAAACGATGCCGCAACATCGTCTCGCCTTAGTTTGCCGGCGGCTTCAGCCTTTCGGACTTCGAGCATGACAGCCGTCTTCAGGCCGCTGAAGCTGAAATCAAAACCTGGCTTGTGCAACATCGGTCGTGGAAAAGCAAATGCCTTGTCGTCCCCCTGTTCTGCCAATGCCGCCAGCGCGGGCCCACCGGGATATCCCAGGCCAAGGAGCTTCGCCGTTTTGTCGAATGCCTCCCCGACTGCGTCGTCTAACGTGGTTCCGAGCAAGCG
This sequence comes from uncultured Woeseiaceae bacterium, assembly GCA_947258485.1. Taxonomy (GTDB): domain Bacteria; phylum Pseudomonadota; class Gammaproteobacteria; order Steroidobacterales; family Woeseiaceae; genus UBA1847. The sequence goes on along the minus strand of CAMYIS010000066.1, from coordinate 1,575 downwards.
GTAGTCGCCCAGCGAATGCACGGCGATGAGCATCGTGTGCCCCCCGGACACGAGCAGCGCCAGAAAAGGGAATTCGGGCGGATCATCCTCGAGCATCGGTGCCAGCAGGTGTCCCTCCATGTGATGCACGGGAATGACTGGGCAGGCCCAGGCCAGGCCCAGCCCGTTCGCCATGCCCCCACCCACCATCAGTGCGCCGACGAGGCCGGGCCCTGCCGTATAAGCAATCGCATCGGGTTTCTCGATTCCCGCCTCACCGAGAACCTGCCGGATCAGCGGCAGCAGCATGCGGACATGATCACGGGACGCGATCTCGGGGACCACGCCGCCATAGACCGCGTGCAGGTCAACCTGGCTGTGCAGCGCATCGGCAATCAGGCCGCGTTCGGTGCTATACACCGCCACGCCCGTCTCGTCACAGCTGGTCTCGATTCCCAGAATATTCATAGGCGGCGGATGATACCGTGTAGGGGCGGGCCGTGCCCGCGTCAGGCCGCCCATGTGGCGGCCTCCGCCGGCCCCGCAATTCGAACGAGTATTTTGACGCTGCCCTGCGGCGCTTCAAGCGTGCCTGTGAAAAGGCTGGAATCCTGACCGAGCTTCGTCGTCGCGAGTTTTACGAGAAGCCCACCCAGGAGCGCAAGCGCAAGAAAGCGGCCGCCGTCAAGCGCCACTTGAAGCGCATTTCTCGTGACGAAGCCAAGCGCAAGCGTCTTTACTAAAACGATCTAGGCTTCGCATTCGTGAAGCATACTGCTTACCTTTCCTGCCCATGTCCCTCAAAGGCCAAATCACAGAAGACATGAAGGTCGCCATGAAGGCCGGTGATAAAGACCGGCTGAAAGTGGTGAGGCTCATGCTCGCCGCGATTAAACAAATCGAAGTCGACAAGCGCATTGAAATGGACGATGCCGCGGTACTCGCCGTGCTGACCAAGATGGTCAAACAACGTCGCGACTCGATCGAGCAATTCGAGAAAGGTAAGCGCGAGGACCTCGCGAAAATCGAGCGCGACGAAATCGCCGTCATCGAAGCCTATCTCCCGCAGCAACTTGCCGCCGATGAACTGGCTGCCATGGTCGACGAGGTCATTCGCGCGAGCGGGGCCGAGAGCATTCGTGACATGGGCAAGGTCATGGGTCAGATCAAAGCCAAGGCCGCAGGCCGCGCCGACATGGGTGCGGTCAGCGCTACAGTCAAGGAACGCCTTAACGCCCTTTGACCGGAGAGTTCAGACCTCGTAACAGCAACCAAGACCCGGCATTGCCCGGTCGCCGTTAGTACTAATATGTCCGGACTGATTCCTCAGGATTTCATTGATGATCTGATCGCAAGAGCAGACGTCGTCGAGGTTGTCGGTCGCCGCGTGCCATTGAAAAAGGCCGGCCGGGAATTCAAGGCCTGCTGTCCCTTCCACGATGAAAAGACACCGTCGTTCACCGTCAGCCCGAGCAAGGGTTTCTATCATTGCTTTGGTTGCGGAGCTCACGGCACAGCCATTGGCTTCCTGATGGAATTCGATCATATGAGTTTTGTCGAGGCCATCGAGAGTCTCGCGAGCTCGATGGGCGTCGA
>CAMYIS010000065.1 GCA_947258485.1 uncultured Woeseiaceae bacterium | reverse complement strand
TCAAAGACCGATATCCCGGTATCGGTATCGACGATGGCCGGCATCCGGTTGTTCGGGCTGATACGCAGGAATTCAGGATCAAATTGATCGCCGCCGCCAATGTTCAGGGGCTTTAGTTCGTAGTCCAGCCCGCATTCCTCGAGCATGATCGAGATCTTGTGTCCGTTCGGCGTCGGCCAGTAGTAAAGTTCTATCATAGGATCCAGTATATGATGTTTTCCCCCGAACCTCCCAAGCGCCGCTCCATGAACAACATCACGCCCAAGACTCATTCGATAAATGCCGATGGGAAGCACAGCATTCCGGTTTACCTCTGGGAGCCGGAGGAGGCGCCAACCGCGGTCATCCAGGTCTTTCACGGGCTCGGCGAGCACTCTGCGCGCTACGATCGCTTCGCACAGGAGGCTATGAAACATGGCTACGCCGTCTGCGCCCATGACCACCGTGGCCATGGCCCGGCGGCGGAAGACATCGGATTCTTTGCGGCGGAAAACGGTTGGGACCTGCTGGTTTCGGACGGCCACCTGGTTACCCAGTTTCTGCAGCAGCGCTTTCCGGACGTGCCCGTCATACTGCTCGGCCACAGCATGGGTTCTTTCCTGGCGCAAAGCTACGCCATGCGCTTCGGGGACGATCTCGACGAACTAATCCTGTCAGGTTCAACCTTCCCATCCCGCATTGAAGCAAGAATCGCCCGCCTGCTCGCGCATTTCATCGCCTGGCGCCGCGGAAAGCAAAGCGCGAGCCCCTTCTTAGACAAGCAGGGCTTTGGAAACTTCAACAAGCGCTTCGAACCCGCGCGCACCGATTTCGACTGGTTATCGCGCGATCCGACCGAGGTAGATGCCTATATTGATGATCCTCTCTGTGGCGGACCTTACACCACGGGTCTGTGGATCGATTTGCTCAGCGGCCTCCTGGATTATTCGTCTGACCAGGCGTTGCGCAGAATCCCGGAAAGACTACCAATTCTAATCACCGGCGGGGCCGACGACCCGGTTGGGGGAGAACAGAACATGCGTGCGCTGGCATCACGCTACGAAAAAACGGGTCACTTGAATCTCAGCACGAAAATCTATGCGGGTGGCCGTCACGAGATGCTGAACGAAATCAACCGTGACGAGTTTACCGATGACCTCCTGGGCTGGGTTGCAAACAACCTGTCGCACTAGCAGGCGTCACCATTACTATCAAGTTTCTCAATCGTAATCCGCCGATTCATCCTGTCGAAGAGGTTCGTGAGGTCGCAGCAAGCCACTATGGACTCAACGGTAAGTTCGAAGTGTTATGCAGTGAGCGCGACCAAAACTTTCGAATCGAAACAGACGATGGTTCCAGGTTCATTTTCAAAGTCGCGAACATCGACGAGAGCAGCGACGTCATCGATTTCCAGCTCGGAGCGCTGCAACACATTGCCCGCCTGGCGTCGGCCTTACCAGTACCGCGTGTCGTTCAAAGCGATCAAGGGCTCGACTTTCAGACCATTCGCTTCTCGAATGGCTGTGATCATGACGTCTACGTACTGACCTGCCTCGACGGCGTTCTGTTGTCCGATACGGGCGTTCGCGACGACAGTGCGGCGCGCCGGGAGATCGGCAAATTGATGGCCAACGTCGACCTGGCATTGCGGGGCTATTTTCATCCAGCAGCCATCCAACGGCATCCCTGGAATTTCGAGACCTGTACGCGATTACGGCACCTCGTCGAACATATCGGGAATGTCGAAGCCAGGACGGAAGTCGATAAGATTTTCGAGCGCATGTCGGAGATCGTCATCCCGCGCCTGCTGTCGCTACGCCACCAGGTCATCCACCAGGACGCTCATGCCGACAACATTCTTGTCGACCCGGATGACACAACGAGAATTACCGGGCTGATTGATTTCGGTGATCTGCTCTACGGCACGTTGGTCGCTGAAATCGCAGTTGCCTGTGACAGCATCCCCTATTGCAGTCCTAATATGGCGCCCGCAGCGGCCGAGATTGTCACGAGTTTCGATTCTGTCCTCGCGCTGGAAGAGGAAGAGGTTGACCTGGTTTTCGATCTTGTCTGCGCACGCAACGCATTGACTGCAACGATTGCTGCGGCACGCCTGGCACTCACGCCGGAGCAACCTGTGCACATACAATCGCCGCTGGCTTTCGTCGACAAGCTCCGTGAACTCCAGCGCCTCGGGCGGGCGGATTTTACGCGGCACCTGAGAGCAGCCTGCCGGTTTCCGGTTTTTTGCCCGAAATCCACGAAAGAAGCGCTTTCTGTCGACGAAGAAGCGAGGCTTGTTGAGGCGCGGCGATCATTAATGGGGCAGAACATGACCCATTTCTATGAGCGCCCCATGCACTTCGAGCGTGCACGCGGCCCCTGGTTATTTTCAACCGACGGTAATCGATACCTCGACTGTTACAACAATGTTCCGCAGGTCGGCCACTGTCACCCGCACGTTGTCCGGGCGATTGCTCGTCAAGCGGCTGCGCTGAATACCAATACGAGATATTTGTATAGCAGCGCCCTCGAGTATGCCGATCGCCTGACCTCGAAACTGGCTCCACATCTATCGGCTTGCATCTTCGTCAACTCCGGCAGCGAGGCCAACGACGTCGCCTGGCAAATGGCGAAGTTGATCACCGGCAATACCGGTGCCGTGATAATGGAGGATGCCTATCATGGCATCACGGACGTCATCCGCCAGTTTTCGCCGGGCCGACCGGAAACCCCGCTGCCCGAGTTCCTCAAGGGACTCATAGTCCCCGATCCTTACCGTGGCCCGTTTCGGGAAGACGATCCGGAATTGCTGAAAAAATACGCAGCCGATGCGGACCGGGCGATTGCCGAGCTCGACGCATCCGGTCACGGTACGGCAGCATTCATGATCGACTCCGCCCTGTGTTCTAGCGGCGTACCGGATGTGCCCGACGGCTACATGCAGGCCATAGAGAACAAGATTCGCGCGGCAGCCGGAGTCATGATTTGCGATGAAGTGCAGTCGGGTTTTGGCCGTATGGGCCAGTGGTGGGGTCACGAGCACCACGGCGTGCGCGCAGACATTGTTACGATGGGGAAGCCCGTCGGCAACGGTCACCCACTGGGTGTAATAGTAACCACGCAGGAAATCCTGAACCGGTTCATGGATAAAACGCGTCTTTTCAGTACTTTTGGCGGGAACACGGTTGCCTGCGCTGCGGGCAACGCCGTGCTTGATGTCATCGAGCAAGAAAACCTTATAGAACGAAGCAGAACTGTAGGTGATTACCTGCGCAGCGAAATATCCCAGCTCGCGTCAAAACACGCGCTCATTGGCAATGTTCGTGGACACGGTATGGTTACCGGCCTGGAGTTCGTTACTGATCGCATAAAGCGTTCGCCGGCGACAGCGGAGACCGCGCGCCTGCTCGAGTTGATGAGACAAGAACGCGTGTTGGTCGGCAGCGAGGGCCGGGATGCGAACAACTTCAAACTCCGGCCATCGCTGGTATTCGAGAAAGAACACGTCGATATTTTTATTGAAGCGCTTGATCGTAGTCTGGATGCCCTATGAAATGGCACAGGCATAAAAAAAGGCCGCAACCCGAAAACGGGGTGCGGCCTTTTTCAAAATAAATCCTGGCGGTGTCCTACTCTCACATGGGGAGACCCCACACTACCATCGGCGCTGAGCGTTTTCACTTCCGAGTTC
>CAMYIS010000064.1 GCA_947258485.1 uncultured Woeseiaceae bacterium | reverse complement strand
CTCCGGCGGCCCTACGACAGTGTCATTTGGCCGCACGCCAGGCGCGGCTACTTCAAGCTCAAAGACAAGATACCGACTCTGCTCGAGAGTCTCGGCATCGAAACCCAAGGGAAGTTCGCGGATTCGCGCAGCGAAACCGGCTAGCGTAACGACCCAAACTTGAGTTTCTGCGCCAAACCAAAGCCACTTGTAAATGCGGCCTCCACCCTGCCGCGGTTGAACCAGTCTCCGCAGGCGGCGAGCTGCGCCGTCTCGTCAACAAAAAAGTCCGCTCCCTCATGATTGTCTGCATTGGCATAGCGCCAGCGTTGCAGTCTGCAGAATTTCGCCGTATCGACGTTCTCGCCAAGAACTTCGCCTGTTTCCGCCAGCAGCTGGGCAGCAAGCGCGTCGAGGTTGCTATCGATATTCGCGTCAGCAAATGCATTCGTTGAATGCACAACAAGTGTAAATGGCTCGGGTCGGCCGGGCTTGCTGCTGTTGACCGAAACCCAGCTGATGTTGGCGCCGCGAATCAGCGCCGCCTGCCAGGGCAATGGCAGTGGCGCATCGAAACCGAGCATTAGAGCGAAGCAGGCTCGCATCCTTGCTGAATTGCAATGCTCGCGAAGGCGGGAACCTGCGGGCGCCAAGGCCGCTGTTTGCGCTGCCGGCATCGTCAGAACTACCCAGTCGAAACGACCGAGATCTGCGCCGCCGCTATCCGACAGGCACCAGCCGCCCGATTCTCGCTCGAGCTTACCCACGGTCGTATTGCGGCAAACGTCGAGATCCGCCGCGAGATGTTTGCCAATCTCATTCATGCGTGGAACACCAACGTAGTGCGGATAGTCGTCATCCCAATCGCGCTGCGTAACAATCTCGTCCCGTTCCAGTTCGGCAAAGCTGGCATACCAGGTTGCTACGATCCCGCGATCGATCAAACGCTGCAGATACAGGCGGAAATTAGTCGTTCGAGCGGTGAAGAACTGTGCGCCATGATCGAATTCGAAGCCGTTCGCGTACCGTGTAGCCATGCGTCCGCCGACGCCACGGGATTTTTCAAAGACGGTTACCCTGTGATCGTCCGTCAACTCACGGGCGACTACCAGGCCGGAAAGGCCCGCGCCGATGACGGCAACATTAATCACTGGAACAGGAGAACAACTAGCAGGCAAACGGTCGCAATTAATGTTGCGACAAAACGAATTCTAAAATAATCGCTGGAGATCACCGCGCTCTGATTCAAACGGTAGTCGATGAACAGTAAGACCTGGAATGCCACGATTTGCATGGCAATAGACCAGCTGAGGTTAGCGGCGATAAACGCAAACCAGACCGCAAGAAGCACAACATTGCTGCTGATAAACAGGTTGAACGGTGTCGCAGATACGCCGTAAAGATAGGTTCCCCAGTGAGCGCCCGCCAGGAAGCAGATGATTGCGAGCCCGTAAGTGCTTGCCAGACGGTCGAGCGCTCCGAGTACGGGCAAAGCATCGATCCCTAGCACAGGCAGTAGCGCGCAGGCGACGAAAGGGGTCGTCCCGGCGAGGGCCAACATCCTATAGAGTCTGCTGTTTTCCATAGACCTAATACTGTAGTTAAAGCCCGGTGCGGCGTCTAACCCTGATACGACTTGTTACAGGTTCGCGCTGGCAAGTGAGGTCCCGGGATAGCATTATACTGGCAATGAAATCCTGACGGTCGCACGCCGTCGCCTCATTCTTTCTGGAGTTTCAATATGCGTTACCTGGCAGGAGTACTTTTATTCATGTCTGCATCTTTATCCACAGCGTCGGACAGCACGCTGCTCGATCAGGACTTTCGTCGCCTCGCATCGGACGAAATCGTAAATCTCAACGACTCCTATGCGGGCAAGGTTGTACTGGTCGTCAACACAGCCTCCAAGTGCGGCAACACGCCCCAGTACGACGGGCTGGAGAAGCTGTACGAAGAATACGGCGACGATGGTTTCGTAGTGCTTGGTTTCCCCTCGAACGACTTTTTCGGGCAGGAGCCGGGCACCGAAGAAGAGATCCAGGAATTTTGCCGCCTGACGTACAAGGTGAAGTTCCCGATGTTCGAAAAGGTCATCGTGAAAGAGGGCAAGGCGAACCCGTTTTTCGATCGGCTCGCTGCCGCTTCCGGCACGTATCCGACGTGGAATTTTCACAAGTACCTTATCGGCCGCGACGGCAAGCTGATTGCCGAATTCAGCCCGCGCACACAGCCGGACGATAAGAAACTCGTCGCGGAGATAAAGGCGGCGCTCGGTAGCTGACGATCCCGATTATCGAACGATGAAGTTGGAAAGCTCTTCTTCGAATTCCTGATAGAGTTCGAAATTGTGCGCGACGGTGTCGTTGATATCTTTTTGGATCCAGGCGGTCCGCAAAGACTCGCGAATCCATTGGTGCTCAGCCCAATTGCCGCCGGCCGATTTAACAACCTCGATTTCCGATGTTTGTAGACCGGCCGCTTCGGTTACGCCGCTCATCATGCTGCCCAGATCGCTCAGCGAAACTTCTTCGTTGTTCTCTGCCCTCTCCGCAAACTCTCTGAACCGCGCCATTTTTTCCTGCTGTAGCTCTTCCGTGCGTTGCATGACGCGAATGAATTCTCGCACCTGATCCTTGCTCAAGCGGCCATTGGACGGTGGATCAAACCTGTCTTCCTCCGCTGCTGCCATTAATTCAGCTTGGCGGGCGATGCCGCTATACATACCGGCACCGGATGTCGACGCTGGGGCCGCTTGCTCAGAGATGCTGTTGAAAGTGGGCCCGCCCACTGACGGGTACAGAAAACGCCCGATCGTCATAGAGAGAATAAACATCGCCGCGATCGTTGCCACGAGGGTAAGAATATAGTGCCCGACGCGTTTTTCGTCTGGAACAGCCAGGTAAACGGGTATTACCTTCCAGAGAAGTACCAGCGCATAGATGAACAGGCCAAGCGCCAACAACCCGCCTACCCACGGCAACCACGTAGCGGCCTGACCCAAATATCCGGGAATAAAAGCGAACGTAGTAGCAGCAAGCCCAAGCGCGAAGCTGTTTTTCCCGCCAAATGCGCCGGCCAGGGCACTGATAACGAATGCGACGACGACAGCTGCGATCGCCGACGTGACCATTGTCAGCACCGTCGAGACGAGCGTAGGTCGGAATCGTCCGAATATCGAGATGTCGCTGCCGAGAAAGCCGAAGATGTAGGCAGCCACGGCTGCAAAAATAATCAATGGGCCTGTGAGCAGGAAGACTGTCTTCTGCCAGTTTTCCGCCTCTGGCAGGTAGCTGCGCCAGGTCTGCTCCGAGTCAAACATTCCGCCGCTAACAAGACGCAGCGTCCTTTTTAAATCGATCATGGGTTGCCTCGCTCTGTTTTTCTTTTATTGTTTACGCCGCTACAGGCTCTCATTCAAGTAGCAATAATACTTAATCGCAATCGCCACAGTACGAAGGGCTTAATAAACTCCACAGACGCCGCCGCCTGCCGGGGGTTAGTCTTTCAGCTGTTCCTCGGCGTTCTTGAGCTGCTGAATCAGACGTTCTTTTCTTGCTGTAAGCTTGTCGACAGCGGCGGCAGCGGTATCGGTTTTTTGTTCCTTTAGTGCCGCGATCTCGGCGTCGACCAGCTCGATCGACTTGCGGATTTCCTCGGCCGAGGAGGCCTCCTCGGCTTTGTCGAAAGCGACGTCTTCCGCTTGCGTGACTTCTTCCACCGCTGCCTTGAGAGTTGGCTGAGGGATGAACAGCTTTTCATCGCCTAGGGCGCGAGTATTCATGAAGTTTGGAGATACGATTTCGATGCCTGCGGCGTGCAGCGAATCCAGTACGGCCGTCCGCAATCGGGATCGTGCTGATATCAGGCTCTTGACGTCCTCGAGGAGACCGGCAACTCGATAGGTGATTGAAAAATCGCCCAGCTGCCGCACGTGTACGAACCCATCCTTGAGGCCGGACTGGGCGGCCGCCTCGCAAAGAATCTGGGAGACATCGTTATGAGATACGTCATAGCCCAGCGAGACTTCGGCCGTGATGATCGTGCCCGAAGAGCGCACCACCTGCATGGGCTGAGTCACCATGTAGAGGTTCGGCACGGTCACAAGATCCCGAAATTCGGTCTGTACCTCGGTGTGCAGCAGGTCCATCTCGGTGATCCGTCCGGTAAGCTCGGCCACCGTGATGAAGTCACCGGGCCGCGCACTCTTCACGGCTTTCAGCATGATGCCGGCCATGACGTTGCCGATGAACGTTGTCGAGGAGAGGGCGATCGCGGCACTGAGCAGTATGCCGATGAGGCTGAGCAACTGCCCGCGTGTCTCGTTACTCACGGGTAGGGTCAGGATTATGGAGAGCAGGCCGGCGAACGTCAGCGCCAGCATAATGAGCTGAAAGCGAAACTGCGCGTCCGGGTCGTCCTTCCATCGTCGTTTTAGCACCCAGTCGACGAGTACAAGGACGGCCACGACCGCAGCGATCGTACCCAGTGTTGGCAAGAACCTGGCGGCCGTCGCGATTAAACTATTGAGTAGATCCACGGATTGGAATTCCTGACAATGTCCCCTGCAGCGGGAACGTTATAGCTTGCTAGAGGAACACAGCATGGCCGGAGAGAAAAAAACTATCAAGTATTGCGCGACCGGCGGTCGGGACGCTTGTTAAATGCCCGAAGGTCCCGAAATCCGGCTCGCCGCCGACCGCGTCGCCAAAGTGCTGGTCGGGCAGCCAATCGTAGCCGCAGCTCTGCGCCTTCCCGGAATAAAGCGATTTGAAAGCCGCCTGACCGGGAGCTCCGTCACTGCAATTGATACGCGTGGCAAGGCCATGTTGACGCATTTCGACAACGGACTCACGTTGTACAGCCACAACCAGCTATACGGTCGCTGGTATACGACAAGGCGGCCGAAACTCCCCAAGACCCATCGACAGCTGCGCGTCGCGCTGCATACGCCGACGCACAGTGCGCTTTTGTACAGCGCGTCGGATATCGAGGTGCTGACGGAACGCGGTCTTGCCAAGCATCCGTTCCTGAATCGCGTCGGTCCGGACATACTCGATCCGGACCTTACGGCGGACCAGATTATCGCGCGCCTCCGCTCGCCGAGGTTTCGAAATCGTGCGCTGGGTCACCTGTATCTTGACCAGGCATTTCTCGCCGGCATCGGCAACTACCTGCGGTCAGAAATACTCTGGGCGGCTCGAGTAGACCCGACCGCGAAGCCCGCTCAGCTCGATCTGGCATCGATTCATGACGTTGCGCGTCAAACGCTGACAATCAGTCGTCGCTCGTACAGAACGCGGGGCGTGACGGCTCCACCGAAAGCGGCGAAAGAACGTAAAGCAAGCGGCATGAGCTACCAACAGTATCGTTTCCAGGTATTCGGGCGCGATGGTCTCGCCTGTTACGAATGCGGCACCTCGATCGAACGACCTACGATGGGCAGCCGCAATCTGTTCGTCTGTAAAGTCTGCCAATCCGGCTAAAGAGCCGCGTCCAAACGCTCAGAGTTCGCGCAGCGCCTGTGCAACCGGAAGTCGCGCGGCGCGAATGGCCGGGAACAATCCGCCAAATGCACCGATGATCAGCGCGGCGTATAGACCGTCAACGAGCAGGTCGGGTGTCACGGCAAAATCGAAAACGACCTGGCTGAAGCTCGCGCCATTCAAAGTCGATACCTGGAAGCCGTTAAACGCCAAGAATGCAATGGCGCCGCCCACTATGCCACCGACCAACGCGAGCAATGTTGATTCGATCATTGTCGAGAACAGGATCGAGATCGGCCCAAATCCCAGGGCCCGCAGAGTAGCAATCTCTTTGCCGCGTACTGAGACCGACGAGTACATCGAATTCAGAGCACCGAACACGGCGCCAATCGACATGAGGATTGTCAGGGGATAACCGACGAGCCTGATGAACCGGCTCAACGGTTCAGCCTGCCCGGAGTAATATTCTCTTTCGCTCATAACGTCCGGATCGATTCTCGGATCGGCTTCCAGTGCGGCCTCGAGTTCCTGCAAGCTTCCGCTGCTCTGTAGCTTGACGCGCACGGACTGAAAAGAGTTACCGCGGCGATAGGCGTTTTGCAATACACGAACGTCGGTCCAAAGCTCGGACTCCGATACACTGCCCTGTGCCTCGAACGCGCCAACAATTTGCCACTCGGTCTGGCCGAAACGAATTGTTGATCCGGTATCGAGACCGGCAAACTCCTGCTGCGCTGCGCGACCAACTATGATCTCGTTCTTGCCGGTTTCAAACATGCGGCCCTCGACCATGGCCACGTTATTGCGTACCGCGAATGCGCCCGACTGAATACCGCGGAACGGCACGTTGGCGTCCGTGTTTGTGGATTTTTTCTTGACATCCACGACGACGTACAGCTCTGCCGATGTGACAGCAGAATCGCCGTCCTTCAGGACGCCTGGCGCATTTGCAATGATCAGGGCCTGGTCATTGGATATTCCGCTGTTTAGTTCCGACGTCGAGCCACTGCGCATGATGATGGCAGTATCGTCAGAGCCGGCGGATATCATCGTTCGTTCGAATCCTTTGGCCATCGACAGGACGGCGGCAAAAACAAGGACAACGGCCGCAACGCCGATCACGGCAACGACCGATGAGCCAACGCGCTGCGGCAAGTTACGAAGATTGAGCCACGTTACTGAAAATAATTGTCTTAGTCCGCGCATCGTTGTCTCCTAGGCTCGCGCGAGCGCGTCAATAATCGACAGGCGCATCGCCTTGAGAGCAGGGAATATTCCCGCGAGTATTCCGGCGCCGATCATCATCGCCACTCCTCCGGCTATTGCCGCAGGTGAGAGGAAAACGCCGGGCAAGAAAGCGGCCATCTGTTGTGCCAGCCCTTGAACAACCAGCCAACCGAGACCCAGGCCGAGCAAGCCGCCCATCAGCATGATCAGAATCGACTCGGATAGTACTATTCCCAAAACGGCCGGATCGCTGAAACCCAGCGTTTTCAGAACAGCGAGCTCGGAAATTCTTTCGCGAACCGATTGCGACATCGTGTTACCGGAAACGAGCAGCAGTGTGAAGAATACGGCGCCAAGAATCAGCGTTACGATCAGCGCGATGTTGCCGAACTGCTTGGTGAAAGACTGCGCGAAAGCAGCCTCCGTGCTGGTTTCTGTCTCGTTCGGCGAATTGGCGAACTGCAGGTCGATTGCGTTCGCGACTCTAATCGGATCTGCGCCTTTGGATACTCGCAGGATGTACCATCCAACAGTCCCTTTGGCGAACGCCCTCGCTTCTTCGAAGTAGTCGTACTGGAACAGCATGAGCGCCGTACTGCCCCGGGGATCGTCGGTCGAGAATATACCTTCGAGCTGGAATTCCCAGGTGCGGCCACCATCGGCTTTTGTCCAAATCGTTGCTTGTATTGGAATTTGGTCGCCAACCTTCCACCCGTAAGTATTTGCGAGCTCCTGTCCGACGACAGCGCCGGTTCGATTGCGCTTGAACGCCTCGAACTGCTCGACGGGCATGTTGAACTCAGGATACATGTCGAAATAAGACTGTGGATCCACAGGGAACTGGCCAAACTGGTTGCGCGGTTCCTGGTAATAGCCACCGAACCAGCTCGCATGCGTAACGGATTCCACGCCGTCGGTGGCGGCAATGCGGTTCATGTAGCTGATGGGGATCGGGTTGATGAGCGAGATTTTGTCGATTACAACCAGCCGCTCGGCATCGGCAACGTCAACGCCGCCCCGGAATGCGAAGCCAAGCGCCGAAAGCAACGCGAACAGCAGGAATGCCACGAACACCGAGAGCACCGTCAGCGACGTGCGGATTTTCTTGCGCCAGGCGTTTTTCCAGATGAGGCGGAAGTACTTCATGCCGCTTCCTTCGCCTCGAGCGTGCCCTTGTCGCAGTGCAGGGTCCGATTGGCGTAGTCGGCAGCCTGGGCATCGTGTGTGACCATGACGATGGTTTTGCCGTGCTCGCGATTCAGGACCTGCAGCAAGCGCAGAATCTCGTCGGCTGTTTCTCGGTCGAGATCACCGGTGGGCTCGTCGCAAAGTAACAGCGACGGGTCAGACACGATGGCACGCGCGATAGCGACGCGCTGCTCCTGGCCACCCGACAGCTCGCGCGGATAGTGTTTTGCGCGATCGGCAAGGCCGACTATGTCGAGGGCGATCGACGCGCGCTTGACGCGTTCTTTTGAGTTGAAGTCAGTGAGTAACAGCGGCAGCTCGACGTTCCTTAGTGCCGTCAGTACCGGCAGCAGGTTATAGAACTGGAAAATGAAGCCGACGTTGGTCGAGCGCCAGTGCGACAGCTGGCTGTTCGACATAGAAGACAGCTCCGCGCCGCCGACATTGACCGTGCCCGCCGTGGGTTTATCCAGCCCGCCAAGCAGGTTCAGGAGAGTCGTTTTGCCCGACCCGGATGGTCCCATGATGGCGATGAAGTCGCCTTTGGGAATCTCGAGATCGAGTTCGTGCAGAACCTCTACCCTTTCTTTGCCTTTCTGGTAGATGCGGCTTACGCCCTGAAGCCTCGCTAAAATATCCGGCATCGTCTGCTCCTCTTAATTAGTTTTTATTGACTGGCCTTCGACCAGCGGCGACTCAGACGAACGTACAATGGTATCGCCGACGCCCAATCCCTTTACAACCAGGACCTGCGGCCGGTCCCGTTGACCACCAACCTGCACGGCGCGTTTCTCGACAACATCGGCCTGCACCAGCCAGACAAAGTCGCCGCTAGCATCCGCGCGCAGTGCTTCACCGGCGATCATGACGCCGCTAATTTCCTGCGGCGTATCGGCCTCCATTTCAGTGCCGAGAAACGCGACCTTGACGCCCATATCGCGCAGGACTCGTTCATCCCGTTCCAGGAAACCTATGCGAACTTTTACCGTCGCTTTTTGCCGGTCAGCTGTCGGTATGATGGCGATAACTTCGGCAGGAATGCGCCAGTCTGAATAAGCGTCGAGGGTTGCTGATACGGACTGGCCGGCTTTCACTCTCTGAATATAAGCTTCATTGACATCGACCTCGATTTCGAGCGAGTCCGTATCGATGATCGTGCAAATGCCGGTTCGCGTGAAGCCGCCACCTGCCGAGATGGGTGAAATCATTTCACCGGGCTGAGCATTCTTTGACACGACCATGCCGGCGAACGGTGCTCTGATGGTCATGTTAGCCAGTGAATCTCTGGCCAACTCGACATTACGCTCTGCCACTTTTACGTTCTCGCGCCCCGTTTCGAGTCGAGCAGCCAGCTGGTCGTGTGCCGCATCCGCTGCATCAACGCTAGCCTGACTTGTCAGCTTGCGTTCTGCGAGGTCACGAAGCCTGTCTCGCTCAAGCCGCGCATTGCGCAAACCTGCTTCAATTTCCTGCAGTGCGGCGCGCGACGATTCGGCCTGTGCCCGCGCGAGTGACAGCTGCGCTTGCTGCGTCGTATCGTCAAGCCTGGCAACAACCTGGTCTTGCTCGACGCGCATACCTTCCTCGACGAAGACCTCGACGACTTTGCCAGTGACCTTCGACGACACGGTTGCCTCGCGTCGTGCAACGACGTAGCCGGACGCGTCGAGCACGCTATTGGCCGCCGCCACGCTGGGCGGCTTGCGCGCGATATCGGTTTCGACGAGCACGGCCGACGAACCGGCCCCGAAGAACATCCAGCCAATCACGATAATGCCGACAATGGCCAGAAGTCCACCGGGCAACAGCCAGCTGCGGCCGGTCGCGGCGGGGGCGCTGCGATCGATCTTGAGCTGACTTATTTTATCTGCAGGGTCCGCCATTACTTGTCATTGCTTGTTTTTGCGCGCGCCGGCCGGCAATCGTAGCAAAATAATGCGCTAATCTGGGCTGGAGCCGATAAGAATTGCCGGAACTGAGAAAGTCCGGCTGTTCAGGTTGACCCATTCTCGGCCTACAATGGGGTCCGCCAAAGGGGGGGGCGAAAGAATGACACTAGCTGTATCGAACGAAGACAATCAAACCTGGTCCTCCGGGGTCACGTTCATACTGGCAGCGGTCGGCGCGGCCGTCGGCCTGGGCAATATCTGGAAGTTCCCTTTCGTCGTAGGCGTCAGCGGTGGCGGCGCATTCGTCCTCGTGTACCTGGGCTGCGTCGTTTTTGTTGCAGTCCCGATTCTGATCGCGGAGCTCTGGCTCGGCCGCCGTGGCGGCCAAAGCCCGCCCGTAGCCATGCGGGTCGTTGCCGGTAAAGCCGGTCGGTCCAGGGCCTGGTCTGTCATTGGCTGGATGGGCATGCTCGTCGGCTACCTGATCGCAACCTACTACAGCGTGATTGCCGGCTGGACGCTTGCCTACATCGTCAAGGCCGGGAATGGCTTCGGCGGCGCCGGTCCGGCGACCGTGAACCAACAGTTCGACGAGCTGCTGGCGAATCCCGGCGCGATGATGTTCTGGCATACGGCGTTCATAACGATTGCATTGTTGATTGTCGGTCGTGGCCTGCGGGACGGCATCGAGAGTGCCGTGAAGTTCCTGATGCCAGCGCTGTTCGTAATGCTCATCGTTATGATCGGCTATGCGGCGGTCGAAGGCGACTTCGCGGCGGGCGTCGATTTCCTGTTCAGCGCCGATTTCAGCAAGATAGACGGCACCATCGTTCTAACCGCTATCGGGCAGGCATTCTTTTCCATCAGTGTCGCGATGGGACTGATCATGACCTACGGGTCCTACGTACCAAAAGAAGTTTCCCTGACAAAGTCGGCGCTGATTATCGCGGGCGCCGACACCCTGGTCGCAATTTTGGCGGGGCTGATGATCTTCCCGCTCGTTTTTGCCAACGATCTCGACCCGGGCTCGGGACCGGGGCTGATTTTCCGCACGTTGCCGACCGCATTCGCCGGCATGAAAGGCGGCGCCGTATTTGGCTCACTGTTCTTTCTGCTGCTGGCGTTTGCAGCGGTTACGTCGATCATTGCGATCATCGAGCCCATCGTCGCCTATGCAGAAGACAAATGGGGAATGCGCAGGCGCAATGCCTGCGTTTTGTTCGGATTCCTCGCCTGGGCAATAGGGCTCGCCACCGTGTTTTCATTCAACGTCTGGTCCGACTTCACGCCGCTAAGCGCACTACGCCCGTTCGCAGACATGAACATGTTCGCGCTGATCGACTACCTTACGGCCAACCTTATGATGCCGCTGGGTGGAATCCTAATGGCCGTGTTTGTCGGCTGGCTTATCAAGCCATCCGTCCTGGCCGAGGATCTCTCGTTCGGTAGCACGGCACTTTTCAAAGTGTGGCTGTGGATGATTCGTGTTGTCGCGCCGCTCGCGATCCTGGGGGTTCTTTACAGCAGCCTGTAGGATCAGTGCGTACCGACTTACTCCTCCGGGCTTTGTGGCTGAATGTCCTCTTCGAAGACCCGGGACGCTGTTTGTGTCGCGGACAGTGCGTCGCTGAAGTTGATTTGCTGCGTGGCCTGGGTGCGACGACGCAGAAACCGAATCATCACGTAGGCCACCAGGGCCACATGAACGAGCGTTGTAAACAGGAAAAGGCTGCCGGCGCCCTGCAGTGTCATCAATGCTGAGGCGGCAAACGGCCCAATCGTCGCGCCGATACCGTACATCAGCAACAAACCGCCGGAGAGCACGACATATTCACCCGCTTCGGCAAAGTCGTTGGCGTAGGCTACGGCGATCGTATAGAGCGGAAAAGCGAGCGCGCCCCAAAACGCAGCGAGGATATTCGCGGTTGTGAAGTTCAAAACAGGCACGGTCAGGAACAGCAGCAGGCCGACTACACCGCCGGCCAGCGACACGGCAATCAAGACTTTTCTTCGACCGACAGCGTCGGAAAGCAGTCCGAGCGGCCATTGCCCGATGGCACCGCCAATGACGGCGAAGGTCATGAACCAGGCGGCCATTTCTACCGTGTTGGTCACGCTGGTGGCATAAACCGGGCCTAGCGCCCAAAAAGAGCCGTTGGCGAGTCCGGCGACAAGACAGCCGAGCGCGCCGGACGGTGAGATTTCGAAGAGGCGTTTTACATCGACTGAAACGGTCTGAGGTTGTTCGGGTACCGGTGATGTCGACAAAGCGATCGGTACGGCACCGATCGAAACCAAGATAGAAGCGATGATGAAGAGCTGAAGTCCGGAGGGGTCATACAGCAAGGTCATCATCTGGCCTGCAGCAAGCACCGTCAGCGTGATCATCGCGTAGGTCGAAAAAATGATGCCGCGGTTCTCGTTGTCCGAGAGTTCGTTCAGCCAACTTTCAATGACGACGTAGAGCACGGCGAAGCAAAAACCGGTCAGCATGCGCAGAGACCCCCAGACTACGGGTTGGATAATCAGGCCGTGCAGCAGGGGTGAGGCGGAAGCCAGCGCAGTCATTGCAAGAAACACCCGGACATGCCCAACCCGGCGCAGCAGTTCGCCGCCTTTGAGGCAGCCGACCGTAAAGCCGAAAAAGTAAGCCGCGCCCATCGTGCCAATGGCAATTGTGGAAAAGTCCTCGAGCGAGGCTCTGACCGGCAGCAATGTGCCCTGCAGACCTTGCCCGGTCAGCAGGATCGAGACGCTGATTAGTAATATTGCGACGGGCGCAAGGGCTTTTGTCATTTCTATTGACGCTGGTTAAAAAAAGGCAGCAAATATGGAAAATCAGAGCGGGCAAGCGCCGCTATTCTAGGTCGGTTTCGTCGATAAGCGAAGCAATTATTTTCGCGGTTCGGTAGGGAAGAGAACATGCAGGAACAGCAAAGAGACATTCGCAACGAAGTCAGTGAAATGCTGCAGAAAGGCGTCGCGCCGGCCGAGATCGAGGCGATCCTGGACGGGCTGGATTCGGCCGTCCTGCTGCATACGATGTTTGCGCTCGACCCCGATAGCCAGCGCGCACTGCTCGCGGCACTGACACCCCACAGAGCGGCTTCTCTCGTTGAGGATCTCCCGGACAGCCATGCCGCGGATCTGATCGAGGAAATGTCGGTTGCAGAGTCGGCGCCGATCGTGGAGGAACTGGCGAGCGACCACCGCGTAGACGTAGAACTCGACAGCGAAGACGCGGATGCGATTATCGCGGAGCTTGACGAGGAAGATGCGCTCGAGATCCGTGAACTGAGCTCTTATGAGCCCGAACAGGCCGGTGGCCTGATGATGAAGGAATTCGCGTCCTATCCGATGAACCGCAGCGTGCGCGATGTCGTCCACGATCTGACGGCCGACGACATCGACTATCAGTTTCTGACCGTGCACTACATCTACGTGGTCGTGAAGAAGCGAAAACTAAAGGGCGTCGTTCGGCTGCGTGACCTGGTTTTCGCCGATCCGGACAAGACGATTGGGGAAATCGCCATACCGGCGCTGACCGTTTCGCCAGACACGAGTATGGCAAGGCTGGACGAATTCTTTGCCGAGCACGATATTGCGGCGGTCCCCGTTGTTGACGAGCGTGGCATGTTGCTCGGTATCGTCCGCAGGCGTGCCGTTCTGGAGGCGATTGCCGAACACGCGGAAGCGGATAGCCTGAAGGTTGCCGGTATTATTGGCGGCGACGAACTTCGCAGCATGCCCGTAATGCTGCGTTCGCGACGGCGCCTGGCGTGGCTGAGTATCAACATCGGACTGAATATACTGGCGGCCAGCATCATTGCGATCTATGAAGACACGCTAACGGCCGTTATCGCGCTCGCCGTGTTCTTGCCCATTGTTTCCGATATGAGCGGCTGCTCGGGCAACCAGGCCGTCGCCGTCAGCATGCGTGAACTGACGCTGGGTGCCGCGGTGCCGAAGGATGTATGGCGAGTGTGGCGAAAAGAAGCAATTGTCGGGCTGATCAACGGGCTGGCACTTGGCGCTTTGCTGGGTGCGGCAGCCTGGGCCTGGAAAGGCAACCCTATACTCGGGCTTGTCGTCGGGGGCGCGCTGGCGGCCAATACGATCATCGCCGTTTCCATCGGTGGTACGGTCCCACTCGTGCTGCGGCGCATGAAGCTCGATCCGGCCGTTGCTTCGGGTCCGCTCCTTACGACGGTAACGGACATGTGCGGGTTTTTCCTGCTGCTGAGCCTTGCGAGCCTGGTGCTGCCAGCCTTGGTCTGATCCCGAACGTTCGGTTCAGAAACAAAACGGGGCGCCCCGAAAGGCGCCCCGTGATGCTCAACAAATTGTCAGTCGTCGAATCTTAATTTGTGATACCGGTCAAATTCGCCGCCGCTGTAATCGTAGTTATCCGGGTCATCGTCTGCCCAACGATCATGATGGGCTCGGCCGCGACGCTTACGGCCGGCGTCTTTCTGATGCAGCTTACTCTTCTGACCGAGCAGGCGGCGGGTCGCCGCAAAGCTCTCAAAGCTGGATTCGTCGAACTCCTCCAACTCGTCGTAGTCGTCAAGGAACTGGCGCATTCGTGGTGCCTCCTGTCATTGAAAGGGTTAGAGCGCTAATCTCTGTTCGAGCTTCCAATGCAGCGAAGTATGTTCTAATCTGCTTCCATGTCAAGTATTTTGATATCAAAATAATACACTCGGGAACCCCATGAAGAAAGACGCCGTCGACGATATCCTGGAGCAGTGGTCCGAGGAGCGCCCGGAGCTCGATACGGCGAGTCTCGGGGTCGTAATCCGGGTGATGTCGCTGTATCGCGCCTTCGTCCGGCAGGCGACCGAGGCCCTGGAGCCGCTCGGCCTGGAGCTGTTTGAATACGACGCGCTTTCTGCGCTGCGCCGCCAGGGAAAACCCTACGCGCTTCCGGCAACCAGGCTCGCAAGCGCGACCGGACTCAGTGGCGGTGCCATGACCAACCGAGTCGACAGGCTCGAGGAACGCCGGCTTGTACGCCGGCGCCGCGACAGGAAAGACCGGCGAGGCGTTGTCGTCTCGCTTACAGCCAGCGGCCGACGTGCGATCGACAGAGCGATGCAGCTCCGCCTGGACGCCGCGGATGAGAGCCTGCGCAGCATTAGTTCCAGAGAACGCAAGGAGCTCGCCGACCTGCTGCGCAAGGTGAGGCTGGGGGGAGAGGAGCATCAATAGCCTGGCTCGCGGCGATCGCAGGATTATTGCTTCTTGACGCTGTAAACGATGTCCAACATGCGGGCCGTGCCGGATCGCGACTCGAGGATGAGTCGGTTGGTCAGCTGGTAGCGCAGCAACAGCGTGCCGAGGTTGTCGATCATCCCGTATGCGTATTCGATCAGCAGGCGTTCGCCGATGCGCTTGCCGGCGACAAACTGCCTGTTCTCGGCGCCGCCCTGGATGCCCAGCGTTTCAAATCCGAGTTCGTTACGGATTATTGACGCAATATTGCCAGCCGACGCCAGGCCGAGGGCGAATGCGGCCTGGTTGAGCATCGCACCTTCTGCCGAATCCGCGCTGCCGAGCGGCCGGCCGGTTAACAGATACGAAAGTGCTTCAGCGTCTCCCTTTGCGGGCTCGCTGTATACCTGCGACTTCAGCTGTGTCGGTGTTCCCGTCAGGTGTATACCGGCTACGGTACCGTCCGTTGCCTTCCGGTTGGCGCGAATGTTGAGCGTCGGGTTGATCAACGGCCCGTTGAATATCAGTTCGCCGCTTTCTATCGTCAGGTTCTGGCCGTAAGCCTGGTAGCGACCGCCGCGCAGCACGACGCGACCGGCGCTGGTGTAGGGCGTATCGCTGCTACCCGTAATGCGTACCGAACCTTCGAGGCCGGTGGTCAAGCCGAATCCCGACAGGACAACGGCGTTTCCAAGTATTGTCCGGACGTCGACATAAAGTATTCGCCGCTTCGCCGGCACGGACGCATCTTCACGATAAACAACGACGTCCGCCGATGGACGTTCAGCCGTCTCGGGGACCGTGGGAATATTGATGTTCGCTTTCGGTATGCGGACTTCGCCGCTGACCCGGATGGAGTTGTCGTCGAACAGGACCGCAATGGCAGGCGACGCAGTGACCTGCCAGTCCGGCAGCTGGATCAGCGTGAAGTTTTCCCCATTGAGCGTCAATTCGGTGCGAATACCGGAGGTCGAACTGAGCTCGGTTTCGCCGCGAATATCCAGGCGACCGTCACCCGAACGCGCGCTACCCTGAAGCGAGAGGTGTGCGACATCCGGTTGGGTCAGTTTGATGTCGACATCGGTAACGGCGATGCCGGCTCGGCGCACGCTGAACGAACCGCCACTCAGTCCTATCTCCCCGATAATTTTGGGTGCCGCGAGACTTCCCGCGACATCGACACTGCCCGCGATCCTGCCGGCAGGATTGGCCAACTCCGGAATGAAGAACGACAATACGCTCAAGTCAGTCAGCTCGAGGCTGCCTTGCCCGCGCAACGCCGAGTTTGGGTCAAACAGGTCAGTGATTTCGATAGTGCTTCTGATGTGATCGGTTTGATCGGTCAGGCGAAACTCGAGGTCGCCCTTGAGGGCGTTGTCGGCGACCGAGGCTTGAGCCGAGGCACGCTCGAAACTCGCTGACAGTTCATCGCCTTCGAAGATCGCCTTCAAATTTAGATTTTGCACATCGAGGGCCGCGTCTGCCGTCAGGCGTCGGTTCACATACTCACCTTTTGCGTGTGCCTCGATGGTTCCCTCGACCGTCGTTCCTTCGGGCAGGTTGACTGCAAAAGCGGCGAGCGGTAGTTCTTTGACAGAAGCGTCGAAACGCAGCGGCCCGGAAAAGTCATAGTCAAGCACGCTGCACGCGACGCCGGCAGTACTGCTCGTAATCAGGCAGGTTTTCCCGAGCTTGAGCTCTGATCGTGACAATGAGAAATCCGCTGCCTCCTGTAGCGTCCATTCCCCGAGCTGTTCGCCGTTGATGTTGAGCTTCTCGATAGCCCCGGACCAGCGTTCGTCGGCGAAACTGCCCTCAACCTGGAATTCTGCATTGCCCTGTTGGATCGAAAGCTCAGCCTGCAGCGTATGCGACTGTATGGACCCGGATGCACTCAGGCGCCCGGTCGCGAGCATCAGGTTACCGATGCGTGCGTCTGTTATCTGTAGTTCGACATTTCCACGCCCTTTTGCCGGAACCTTGAAATCGGCCGAGAGTGCATCGACGAAGTAGTCTTCCCACGCAAGGCCTGCAGCGTTGAGCTTGCCGGATGCTTCGAGGGCCTTGAAATTCGTGTTGAGCCGAATATCGCCTTGCAGCAGGCCGGCCGCACCGATGCCAAGCTGACTGAGGTCGGAAAAGCGCAGCGCCGCGTTGACTTGAAGTTGTTGTCCGTACGAGCCGTCGAAATTAATACGGTTGTCGCCGACGCGTGCAACCGCGCCGTCAACCTGCAGCCGCTGGTTTGCATAGGACAGGCTTCCCGAGCCGTTGACGGGATAGCTATTCAGGTCTCCGCCGATGTCATCGATCCGTACATCCAGAATTGGCTGCTGATCGACGATGCGCCCCGTGGTTTTGCCGGCGACCTGGAGTTTTCCGTTCAACCGCGGATCAGCGGCGGAGGGATCGAGCTCAGAAGCCTCGAAGTCGAATTTCCAGGCGAATCCCGGCGAAATAATCGTTTCACCGTTCGCAAGCAGACGTCCCCACTCGTTCGAAATTGATATCGCGTCGAAACTTATGCGGTCAGCCTTACGTGATCCTCGCGCTGTAAGAGTAACGGCAGGAGTGTCACCCGACAGTATCGTGGTGTTGCCGTCAAAGGCCAACGCGCCCGCGGTGCCGGTGATACGCAGCATGCCGTCAACAACGTCGATCGCGCCGGAATCGCCGGCTTCGACATGCACCAGCTGCCAGGTATTGTCGAAGTCGACGACGATATCGTCGTCGACAAGCGCCAATGTGCCTCGCGTGGCAATTTCATACGGTGCGTCGAGATCGTGCTCGACAGAGTACCGAGAGGCATTTCCACGTAGTCGAAGCATGCCGGACATCGAGGGCTGATCCTGTAGCCGAAGCTCCCACGCGGCGGTTGCGTTTGCCGCGTAATCGCCGGTCAGCGCTGCGTTTCCTGAAAGGCCGATATCGGCGAGCTCGCTGTGGATTTCGAGGCGGTCGATTTGGAGCGCCGACCCCGACAGCTGACCGGCGAGCCAGGCTTCTTCGATAACGAATTCACTGTCACCCGTGACGATATGTACTTTCTGGATCGAAGCCGTGTCTATGCGCAAACTGATTGGAAGATCGAGTGAAAAGTCCCCGCCGTCGTCGTCATCGCGTGGACCCTCGCTAACCACGACATCGACATTGCGTAGGTCGAGATTCTTGATGCGCACTTGTCGTCGAAGCAGTGGCCACAGGTCGACCTGCGTATCGAGCTGATCTACGGAAACCTGCACTGTCTCGTCGGTCCAGCTTATGGCGCGAAAATCGAGGCCTTGCAGCAGGGTGCCATTGACCTCCGCGATTTGCAGCGCCGTGGGGAGCACTGGAGATAATCGCGCCAGTAGAAATCGAGTACCGCTGGTCGTTGCGGTGAGCCAGAAAGCTACGGTAACGACCAGGAGCAGGACCGCCAAAAAAATGCCGCCAGTCCAACGCCAAACGCGCCGGCTCACAGGTCTGCTCCCAGGCGGATGTGCAGTCGCACGCTGCGATCGGATTTGTTAAGCGGGTGTGCGAGGTAAAAGCGCAGCGGCCCCACAGGCGACTGCCATTTCAGCCCGAGCCCTGCGCCTATCGCCGGATCAACATCAAAGCCGTCGAACGCGTTGCCGGCGTCTACAAAAACGGCCCCGTAGAAATTGCCGCGCATGTGACGCTCGTATTCAACGCTTGCGACCAACAGGTGGCTGCCGCCGACAACGTTGCCAAGCTCGTCCTCTGGCCCCAGCGTGTTGTAGCCAAAACCTCGCACCGACTCGTCGCCGCCCGCGAAGAATCGCACGGAGGGCGGCAACTCGAAGAGCTCTGACTTGGCCGTAAACCCGAGCGTGGCCCGCGCCAGCAAGCGGCTTTCGTCCGAGAGACTGCGCACCAGGCGCAAGCTCGTGGTCGCCTGCAGGAACGAGGTGTCGGATCCGAGGAACTGGCCGGTGCCACGCAGTTCGAAGGTCAGACGACGACCCCGAGTCGGGAATACGTCGCGGTCTGCGCGCTTATGGTCGTAAGCAATTCCAGGCAATACGAGCCGGGAACTGCTCGATTCCAGGCCTACGTCAAATTGGTCGTAGCTCAGGTCCAGAGATAAAGTACGAACCCAGTTCTTGCGGACTTTCTTTGTACGCCGGACGCCGACACGTGCCGTGTCATTGTTAAACGTATCCGTATCTTCACTCGTCAACGCACTCGAATAGCTCAACCACTCGCTGCGCGGATCCGTCAGCGGCTTGCGATACTCGGCCGCGATGCCTTGTATGACTGGAGACAGGCTGATATCGGTCTTGAAGCGATTACCGTGTTTGTTGACGCGCCGATTATAGTAACCCGCGCGTGCCCGTGGTCCCGTATCCGTCGAGAACCCGAGGCCCACCGTGTACTCAATGCGGTCGGCAGGCTCGAGCAAGACACGAACCGGAATCTGGCCGTCCTGTGCCAGCTCGTAATCGGGCAGCAGTTCGATTCGACCGAAGTAACCGCTGACCGATAAATCGCTGTAGGCTTTCGTAAGCAGTCGGTTGTCGTACGGCATGCCCGTTTTAAAGTCGAGATAAGCATCGATCAGGCTGGCATCGAGAAAATCCTGTTCTTGCGTGATTTCGCCGAAGTTGTACCTGGGGCCGCTCTCGAAATTCAGCGTGATGTCAGCAGCTCTTTCGGCCGGCCAGACTTCAATCTTGTGTTGCAGGAAATTGGCGTCAATGTAGCCACGCTCTGCCGCGCGAATCTGCAAAGATTCCTTTAATGTCTCGTAGTCGGAATGACGCAACTGCGCGCCGGCGACAAGTGTCGTCGAAGACACAATGTCAATAAAATTCGAGTTTTCATCCGGAGCGGTGCTCAGCGAGACGTCGACATTTCTAAGAATTACAGGCTGTCCGGGATCGATGTTTATCGCGGCGAGCCAGCATCTTTCGTCCTGTTCGAGCGTTGCCTCGACAACCGCGTCATAGTATCCGAACGGCTCCAATGCGCTGCGAACTTCGGCCGCGACTTCGCGAAAGCGCCGTCGAATCAGCCACGGCTCGGCGTCGCAGGGTTCGCTTGCCAGGGCAACATAGCTAAAGACGTTACGGGCAAGTTCATCGCTAACTCCGTCGATCCGCAGTTCTGCCCTGGGCTGCGACGCAATTGCGAGCGAGAAGATTGCAAGACAGCAAAGCTGTCGAAGCAGTGACGGAATTCGAGACCAGGCATGCATTGACGGATGTTTGACCGGCGACTTGCCGTGCGTCAGCCAGTGACGCCGTCAACCGGGTCAGCGTCCAAATTCTTTCTGGGTTTTTTCGCAGGAGAAATCATAACTGTATGGACCTGCCGTTTGTTACTCATCATCTGTTTCCTTGCGAATCATGCGTATTTCCAGTGGACTGCTCGAGTCCAGGTGAACGTCACGCTGCGGAAAGGCGATGACAATTCCGTTTTGATCGAATAGTTCAGTGATGCGGAAGCGAATCGAGCTGCGGATCTCCCTAAGGAATCTCTCGCTGCCGGCGTCGCACCAGAAATACGCATCGAAAGCGAGTGCGTTGTCACCGAAGTCATCGAAAATGACACTCGGCGCCGGCTTTTCTTTCACTTCGCTCTGCTCATTAACGGCCTGCAGAATCAGTTCCGCGACCAGCCGTACCGGGGACCCGTAAGCAACGCCGACGCGAACCATGGATCGAATTTCCAGGTCGACCAGGGTCCAGTTAACGACAGTGCGTTCAAGAAGCAGGCTGTTGGGTACCAAAAGATGCACGCCGTCGGTGCGGCGAATTCGTGTCGAGCGATTGCCGATATTTTCAATAACACCCTGGGCACTATCAATTTCGATGAAGTCGCCGATGCGAATCGGCCGCTCAACCATCAGTATCCAGCCACTGATGAAGTTGTTGATAATGTTCTGCGCGCCGAAGCCGACGCCGATTGCCAATGCGCCGGTCGCAAAAGCGAAGGCTGTAAGTGGAATGCCGAGCAGGCCGAGCGCGGTGATGACGACGAGAACGAGGATCACAAAAAAAGTGACTCTCTTGAGTACATAAATGACGTCAGGTCGCAGTTTCGTTGCCGCCAGGCGTTTGCCGAGGAGATAGCCCACCAGGCGGCTACCGAGATAGCCAAAGAGCAACAGCAAGAAGACCTCAGTCATCTGCCCGAACGTAATGACTTTGCCACCTGGCGCCGTGAACAGCGCCGCATCGAGTACGGATTTGAGTTCTTCGAGCATGTTTCCCTATCGTCCTGTTGCTGACCTAACCTTTGCCACGCGTGCGGGTCTTGCCTTGCTTGGCGTTCTTTTCGATAAATTCGATGATCATGCCGGCCACATCTTTGTTGGTAGCGTTCTCGATGCCTTCCAGGCCAGGGCTCGAATTCACTTCCATGACTACGGGCCCGTGATTGGAACGCAACAAGTCAACGCCTGCGACATTCAGGCCCATAACTTTGGCCGAACGCACGGCTGTCGAACGTTCCTCCGGCGTAATCTTGATCAGCTTGGCGCTGCCACCGCGATGCAGGTTGGATCGGAATTCGCCCTCTTTGCCCTGTCGTTTCATGGCAGCTACGACCTTGTCGCCGACGACGAGACATCGAATGTCGGAACCGCCCGCTTCCTTGATGAATTCCTGGACCATGAAGTTGGCTTTGAGGCCGCTGAACGCCTCGATCACGCTTTCGGCCGCTTTCTTGGTTTCGGCCAGAACGACGCCGACACCCTGTGTGCCTTCCAGCAACTTGATGACTACCGGCGCGCCGCCTACGAACTGCAGCAGGTCTTCGGTATCGTCGGGCGAATTGGCAAAACCCGTGACGGGAAGTCCAATTCCCCTCCTTGACAGCAACTGTACGGCCCGAAGCTTGTCACGTGACCGAGTGATTGCGACCGACTCGTTAACCGAATAGACGCCCATCATTTCAAACTGCCGAACCACCGCGGTGCCATAAAATGATATGGAGGCACCGATCCTCGGAATGATCGCGTCGATCCCGGTTATATTCTGGCCCTTAATGTGAATGCTCGGGTTGTGGCTCGTGATGTTCATGTAACAACGCTTGTGATTGATCACGGGCATTTCATGGCCGCGTTCAATGCCGGCTTCCACCAGGCGTCGGGTGGAATACAGATTTTTATTGGTGGATAGAATTCCTATTTTCATTTCTTGATCCTCAGTTGCGCCGTTACACTCTTTCAGCGCTGTGGTTTATGTTGCGCCGTTATGTCGGCGTGGGGTCGTCGTCGTGAGTCGCCGCGAAATTCTCGACCAGGTTCTCCACTCGCGGAACGCTTGTGAAAGATCCCAGGTTAAACAAAGCGTCGCCTTCATGGGCGAGCGGCAAATTATTCTGGCCAATTACAATGCCGTCGAAAGGCGCGACTACGTGTTCTTCTTTGTCGCCGAGCGGATCGCTGATCAACGCAAGATGCTGACCTTTCTGAACGCTTTTCCCAAGGGCAATTTTCGCCGAAAAAATACCGCTATCCGGTGCGCGAACCCAGCTCGTGGACTTGGCGATGACGGGGGAGACGATCTTCGGGTTCTTGAGCCTGGGCAGCATGCCGATCTGCCGCATCACGTTGAGTACGCCGCGCAGACCCGCACGGATGCTGACCTCGTCGAAACGCAGCGCTTCCCCGGCCTCGTAAATGAGAACCGGCATGCCGCGGTCCGCCGCACATCCCCTGAGGGATCCGTCGCGGATGTTTGAATTGATGATCACGGGCACGCCAAACGCCTTGGCAATCTCGAGGGTTTCCGGGTTGTCGAGATTTGCTCGAATTTGCGGCAGGTTGGATCGGTTGATCGCGCCCGTGTGCAAGTCGATACCGTAGTCCGCTTTGGAAACGATCTGCTTGATAAATAAATGCGCCAGGCGCGAAGCGATGGAACCTTTGGTGCTGCCTGGAAAAGATCGGTTGAGATCGCGACGATCGGGCAGATAGCGCGACTGATTCAGGAAGCCGTGCACGTTTACGATCGGTACTACCAGCAGCGTCCCGCGAATTGATCGCAGCGCCTTTCGCTTGAGCAGTCGGCGAATGATCTCAACGCCGTTCAGTTCGTCACCGTGAATAGCCGCGGACACGAAAAGCACGGGCCCGGCCTTGCGGCCGCAGATGACCTGTACCGGCATGTTAAGCGATGTCGACGTGTACAAATCCGCGACGGGCAGGTCGACATTGACCCGAGTACCTGGCGATATCGTAGTTTTACCAATTTTAATTGACTTGTTAGCGGTCATACTTATTTACGTCCTTTGACTGCGACTTTCTTCTTGCCGACGACGTACGATCTCGCCGGGTTGACCTGCGCGCGCCCTTTCAGCGCTGTTCGCCCCAGAAGCATCCGAAACAGCATGTCGTCACGTGATGTCAAAGTGGCCTCTATAGGCCAGCGATGTTCGCCGATCTGTAGTTCTGTGCGAATGACAAACCGCTCTTCCTTGTGCCCGCCGGAATCTGTCACGTTGCGTTTGTCGAGCACATCGGCCCTGCAGGTTATAACGGTCTCATTATCCTTCTGCACAGGGTGCATACTGAATTCAACGCGGTCACGCCCGTTTTCCGAATAGGGCCGCACTTCGAAGGCATGCAAAGCCGAGGTCCGTGCCCCGGTGTCGACTTTTGCCTTAATCCTTTTTATCCCGAGCTCCGGCAGGCTGACCCATTCACGCCAGCCAAACGTGAGCAATTTGCCGGACTTCTTCACGAGCCGCCCCTGCTTGTTCAAAATGACCAGTGCAATCGTACGCCTGCGACGATCGCTCTGGAACTTGATGTTGTGCCGGATGTGTCGAAGCCCGGGTTCTCGACATATTGTACAGACGGAGTTATTTGTCCGTTGCTGTCACCGATCGGTATGCGAAAGAAGGCCTCGGCAGCGGCTACGTCGTCGAGATCTCCCTGAAGAAAGCTGTTGGTAATGCGTGTCTTCGAGATTCCGAGCCCAAAAAGGCCGATTCCTGTCGAGCGTTCATAAGCGATCGCCGCAAAATGTGTAGCAACCGATACGTCTTCATTCGCCACGCCGAGGCGGAGATTCAACGCGTTGATGGCATCATGCCAGCCCAGGACACCGTAAAGCCCGTAGTTCATTTCGGATTCGTTCGGGCTGCCCGCGACAGGATAGTCCTCCGTGCGCACCCAGCCACCCAAACGGAAATTTGTCTGCCCGCGGATCCACTTCGCGTCCGCGCCGACAAAAGCACCGCGATCGTCTGAGGAAATATCCAGCAGCTCCTGGTAGGTACGGTCCGGCAAATCGGAAATACCCTGCGAGCTTGCAACGACAAGCGAAATCCCGGGCCGGGATTCGGAGCCCAACCATTGCATTACTACACCCAGGGTGTAGTCGGGAAACTCGATCGTTGCATTGTTCTTGAAATTCCCGTTGAGGAAGTGCTTATTCTCGTCGTTCGTAATCCGACTGCGATCAAGCCACGCGGAGGGGTTGACCAGGCCCACCATCAGCCGGCGGTCATCACTCATATGAAACGTGTAGTGGAATTCGGAAACCTGCAAATGGCTGTTGCCCTCCCGGTCCAGGACGGAGCCAGCATCAGCGTTGGCT
>CAMYIS010000063.1 GCA_947258485.1 uncultured Woeseiaceae bacterium | reverse complement strand
CCATGCGCAAATACTCGCCGGCGCAAAGTGCCTTGAAAAGGGCGCCGACGCGCAAGAACTGTCACTGCTTTTGTTCGACATCAGCGATGTCTTTGCGTCAGGGGGCGACACAGATTCACGAAAACCGGCACCGGTCTTTGCAGACCTTTTGCGCAAGCACTTTCCTACGGCACAATCGATAGCGCATTTAGGTGGCTATCACTTCTGCGTGTTGCTCAAGAATGATGAGGCTTTCGATGAAGCGCTGGCGATCAATCGCTTATGCGCGGATGCGAAAGGCTCGCTGCATTACGATGGCAGCAACGGTTCGTTGTCAATATTCGTCGGCTGCGTTCGCTACGACGCGAAGAAGTATGTCTCTATTGACGATATGCTTCGTGAAGCCGATGGAATGTTCTCCAGGCACGAGAAACAGCCGTTACCCGACGTTAAAAGTCGCTCGAGAATTGCGGATGCCCTGGTTAGCTGGCGCAAGACAATCTTCTGATTGGCTATCTCAGTAATCCAATTGCGTTCCACCCAACTCCCTGGGATATACGAACCGCGGAGTATTCGTCGACGTAGGCGACGGCATATGCAGTACCCGCCGCGGATTCCATGCAATGAGGTCGCCGTCCACACACTCGTGTGAATAGCAGAATTTTTGCTGCAGCACATGCTCGCGTAATTCCGTCATGAGCTTGTCGGCAGACGCGTCGTCGGTGTCGAGGATGCGGCATTCTCTGTGTAGCAGCAGGTTAATAAACTGCGCGCCGGTTACTACATGCGCAGATTCGCGCGGGCACGACAAGCTTCCATCGTTATTGACCACAGCGTCGATGTGCATCTCCGAACAGGGCAGCCAGCGCAGGCGTAAGCCGTCGATCCGGGATTTGAGCTTCGTCGGCAGCGCGACATAAGCCGCCTCTGAGTTTATGAACCGGTCGGTGCCGCTGGATTCGGCGCAGCAGTACATGATCGCCGCCACCATTGGCAGCGGCCGGAAGTTGACGTCCAGCTGGACTTGCATTCTGCACGGGGCGGGTTCGTTGCTTGTCGCGGCGTGCCGCGTGTAACCGTCGAAGTGATCGGGACCCTGCTTGTTATCGGTGATAACCACCAACCCGAATTCATGCATCAGGTCGAGCAACGGGAACAAAATCGGACCCTGTGTATTGGGATCACGGCCGCCGGTACCGATGCGTATGCCGAAAGGTCCAGGCAGCGCTTCGCTCTCGAACAGCACCGGCCCCATCGATTTGTCGTCGTAAAGAATGCGGACGCGCCGGCTGCGGCTGCGGTCCTCGGATTTCACACCTTCTGGCACGAGTTTCATGCCGAGGCCGATCATCGCCGGAGCGATCAGCATGTCGTCCAGCTTGCCGATGATAGGGATAAAATCGGGGATTATGTCAAACGGCAGCAACAGGTAGCCCACGCCGCCGCCGATGAGCCACTTGGCTGTCGTCGGTGTACGTGGATCGTCGAGGAGGGCCCTGTAATAGCGATACTCCCTGTGCATACGGCCGACAACCCGCCCCTGGCTCGGCACGCGGTCGCTCTTGGAAGATAGTTTGCTCGCCTGCTTGGCCAATCGCCACCTCCCGGGCCTGTATGC
Organism: uncultured Woeseiaceae bacterium; assembly: GCA_947258485.1. GTDB lineage: Bacteria > Pseudomonadota > Gammaproteobacteria > Steroidobacterales > Woeseiaceae > UBA1847. The sequence continues at coordinate 11,516 of CAMYIS010000063.1, read as the reverse complement.
GGCAAAATTCGACTGCCTGACTTCCCTTAAGTTTAGTCCAGGATTCGTGATCCCGCTATGCCGGCGCTGGCATTTACGCAGGCTTCAGCAGCTTTGATTCAACCTCGTATCGGGAACCATTTTTAGCCTCGAGGTTGACCTCCCAGATTTCCTCGTCCTGTATCTGTGTGCGCTCGCGCCCGGGCAGAACGCGTTCGTCGTCAACCTGTAATCCCCAGACCCGGACGTGACGAACGCCGACAACGGGTATGCGCTTGCTGTCAAAACGCTCGCGAAGCGCGGCGTCAACGTCGTCGCTCGCCCAGATTGCGTAGCCACATTCCACGATTGCGGTCAGACTATCCGGCATCGCAGCCAGCAATTTCTTGTTGGTCATCGGTCTTTTACCTCCCGCCGGGGCCTACAGGCCTGGCGCTCGTCCCGTACGCCAATGTACACCGTCGGTAGGGTCAGAAGAATAGGGATATTCTGCTATCAAAAAAGCGACTTATCGGCTCTTTTTGCAACGAATTAGCGTGTATGCTGGTCCAAATAAGGGCAGCACGAGCGCAGATAAGACATGATATTTTCAGCGACGAAACGCCTTGAAGCAGATATGGCAGAGGCTCGCACATACGACGAGTGGAAAGCCGCCGCAATTGCGCACGACAAGAAATCCGGCGTGACGCGATGGCAAAAATCGGACGAGTCGAAACATTTCGACTACACGTCCATTCGTCGGCGCTTGCGGCGGTTACGCAGACTGAGAGCCAAGAACGACCACGCTGCCGTCCTATTCGCGTTGAACGAGGGTTTGCACGGCAATATTGACGGCATGGGCAGCTCGGCCCTGTACGGCAAGGCTATATTCAGCACCAAGAAGCTCATCGTCGATTATGTCAACGAGGTCACTGACGCCCTGGAGATGCTGGCGAGCGACGAGGCTGCTGAGATTCCGATTATAGAGCGGCTGGATTTTTTCCGGCGTGCCCAGCACTGCTACGGCTGCTCGGCACTCATGATGAGTGGTGCCGGTTCGCTGTTGTTCTTTCACATCGGTGTCGTAAAGGCTCTGTGGATGGAAGGAGTGCTGCCAAGCGTCCTGTCGGGCAGCAGCGGCGGTGCGGTCGTGGGCAGCCTGGTCGGTGTACACGACGACGAAGAGCTGGAGGACATGCTCAAGCCGGAGAACCTCTCGCAGGAAATGGAGCGCGATGAAGGACTGTTCACACGCTTTGAGGCATTCAGGCCAGAAGTAGCAAAAGCGGAAGACGTCCAGGAGGCGCTCAATCGCCTGATACCGGATGTTACGTTCCAGGAAGCTTTTGAGCTAACGGGCCGACATCTGAATGTATCGATTGCGGCCGCCGAAAAGCACCAGACATCGCGCCTGCTGAATTCGATCGCAACGCCAAACGTTTATGTGCGTGAAGCGGTCATGGCCTCGGCCGCGGTTCCCGGTTTTTACCCGCCAGTCGCACTTGCAGCCAAGAACGATAAGGGACAAAAGCAGCCCTACCTGCCGTCGCGCCGATGGGTCGACGGCTCGTTGAGCGACGACATTCCGGCAAAACGCCTGGCACGTCTTTATGGCGTCAATCATTTCATCGTTAGCCAGATCAATCCGCATATCTTTCCGTTCGTTACCGATACAAAAAGAAAGAGAGATCCCTTGACAACCGTGAAGCTTGCCAGCGGGCGCGTCGCGCGCGAGTGGATTAATGCCGGGGCCTCTATTTTCGAAAGACCCTTGTCGTGGAATCCGACAGTTAGCAAGCTCACAAACGTTGCGTTGAGCATTATGAATCAGGATTATTTTGGTGATATCAACATCCTGCCCGACAAGCGCATGTTCAACCCGCTGAAGTTGCTGGCGCATAAATCGATAGAAGAGATTGTCGAGTTGATCGAAATGGGCGAGAAGGCGACCTGGCCGAAGATCGAGATGATCCGGGTGCAGACACAAATCAGCAGGATACTTGATGGAATCCTGAGAGATCTTGACCGCCGCGAACCGCGTCTCCGCAGCAGCGTTTCACGACGCGCCGGGTGATGTGATCACTAATATCCTGATTGTGGCGGCGGCCGTTGTCGTCGTCGTTGTCGTTTTCCGTTTTGCGTACCCACGGCAGTTTCTTCGCCTGTTTTTGCTCGCCATGCGCAGAGTCGCGGGTTTGAAGACGCGGTCGATCGAATTCGATGGCACTCCCTGGCCATACCTTGAGGGCGGCCCCGAGTCCGGCGAAGTCCTGGTCCTGCTGCACGGTTTCAGTGGTGACAAGGACAACTGGCTGATGTACGCGCGCGGCCTGCGAAAAAACTGCCGCATCATCATCCCGGATCTGCCGGGCTTTGGAGACAACGCGAGAGATCCAGCCGCGGACTATCACATAGATGCGCAGGCCAGGTGGGTGCTGGCATTTGTCGATGCGATGGGAATCGACAGATTTCATATCGGCGGCAATTCGATGGGTGGGTACATCACGCTGAAATTCGCGCTTGCATACGCCGACAGAGTCCTGAGCCTCGCCTTGCTTGACTCCGCCGGGGTTCTGGGCAATACAAAGAGCGAGCTGCAGCTTGCGACCGAGAACGGCCAAAGCCTGTTGACCGTCTCATCGCCTGAAGAATTCGACAGGCTGCTCAAGTTTATTGTTTATCGACCGCTGCCTCTGCCGGGCTTTATCAAGAAACCGTACTGCGAAGACCTGATAGCGTACCGGCCATTCCTGGAAGACATCTTCTGGCCGATGGCAGAGGAGATGCAGAACCGGCCTCTCAATGATCGGCTGCATACCATTGCGGCGCCTGTCCTGGTCATCTGGGGTCGCCATGATCGACTCATCGACGTTAGCTGTGTCGATGTGCTGAAGGCAGAAATTCCGAACAACCACTGCGTCGTGTTTGAAGAGACCGGACACGTACCGATGCTGGAACGTCCCGTGGAATCCGCGGCAGTGCACGCTCAGTTCCTGAGCAACTGCCGCGCGGCTACGCTTTAACGGCGCGGATTTTTTTCTTGCTGCGGGGTTTCCTGGACGGCTTGGCGGCCTTCTTCAGATCTTTCAACGAGCGCTCGAGGCAGTCAACGAAAAAGTCGATGTCCGGCAATATTTCTCGTGTTGACGTGACATTGAACGACATCTGGCCGTTGTAACTTGGCGTTGCGATGAACAAGCCCATGCCGTTGGCCAGCGGCGCCATGCCGAAACTGCCGACCTGGCGGGCACCGTTCATGTACAGCGGCACTTGTGGCCCCGGCACGTTCGAAATGAACAGGTTGCACACGCGAACCGTCGTGCTCGCGCGCAAGACCAGGCGGCTGGCCATCACCAACGTTGAAGCCGGCACGTGCTTGCTGAGATCCGTCATCAACCGTGCCGACATACCTGCTTTTGCGGCTTTGCTTTGCTGCGTCGAGTTGTGGACGCATATCAGGCGATCAATTGGATCCTCGACGTCGGTACATATCGGCGTCGTCATCGCGGTAATGTCATTACCCGGTGTATCCGCATCGGATGCAGCGCCTCGACGCGCGTTTATCGGCACCCAGGCCACCAGGGAATCATCAGGCAACTCATCGTGGTGCTGCAGGTAGTAACGCAGTCCGCCGCCGCAGATCGCGAGGACGACGTCATTGATCGTGCAGCCCGGTACAGCTTCGCGCACCGCCTTCAGGTCAGCCAGCGGGAACGACCTCGCATCGAACATTTTTTGTGCCGACACGGCGTCGTTGAAGCGGGTGTCGGGTACGCTATTATTTTCTTCTTTCTGCGACCGCAGCGCGCTTGCCGCGAGATTGTACAAGCTCGGCACGGCACGCATGACCGCGTCGGTCATGCCGATGGGCGAGCGTATTGTATGCCATGTCGCTCGAACGGCCATATCGAGCAGGCTGGGTTCCGGGCTGCGCCGTAGTTTCGCCATATTCAGCGGGATCGCCGGCGTGCCTTTGTTGTCGATGTCGGCCATCGCACCGAAAAAATCGATGATCGCCGTGCCGTCAACGGCAGCATGATGAATCTTTGCCGCGATCGCGTAGCTGCCTTTGGGAAGCCACTCTATGTTGTCGAGCCCCTCGACGACGTACATCTCCCAGAGCGGGCGGTTCATATCCAGGGGCCGCGAGTGATAGCGCGCCATGTGAATGCAGAACTGTCGCCAGTCTCCCGGTTTCGGGAGTCGACCGTGCCGAACGTGATATTCGAGGTCGAAACTCTCGTCGTCGACCCAGTAAGGAAAGTCGAGTTCGAGTGGCACACGCACGAGCCGTCGCTTGAACAACGGACTCATGTGCAGACGCCCTTCAATGTGTGCCAGGATGTCCTTGAAGCGAACAACGGCGCCATCCGGCACCGTCGTCGGGTCGAAAATAGCAATTGATGTAACGTGCGTCAGGTTGTCTTCTGACTGCATATACAGAAACTGAGCGTCCTGTGGACTCAACTGATCCATACCTTCTACTCCCTATTCAGACGGGCAGCGCGAGCGCCTTTATCTGCTTGAGGCGATGCATCAACTCGCGGAGACGCTGACTTGTCTGTACGCGTCGCGCCGTGAGCTCAGCATCACCAGCTCCGGCAAGACCTTGATTCTCGATCCATTTATAGCCGTTTTCAAATAATTGTTTACCGATCGACGCCTCACTACTGATACGTTGTCGCAGATAGGCGCCTCTGCCATAGGCAAAACATCGCCGCACGCAGTCAGCTGGCTCCAGCGCCTTTTCGGGCGGTGAAATGGCCGCCACGTCGGCGACAACATAGTACGCTTCCACGAATTGAGTCAGCGTCGCATGCGCAACGAGCGGCCGCAATTCGCGAAGAAGCCGGCTCGCGTACTCGGCTTCCTGCGCGAGCTTGTCTTCCCAGTCGGGCGCGTACCGCCGAAGCTCCTCGCCGACTTCATGATGAAACTCCTCGCGCGGCGTGTAGAAGAATTCGAATTTGAACAGGTCCCGGAGCCGATCCACCTCTCGCCAGAACGCCTGCAGCGGAGCCTGCAGTTCCGCTGAGGCACGGAGCAATGCAAGTTCGGCGATGGCCTTCGTGACGAAATGGTGAATCGTAGTATTGCGGTAGTAGTTTGCCACGGCATGTTGCTTAGGCGCGATCGCGTATACCTCCTCGGGACCGTCATCATAACGAGTGAGCATGCCGTTATTCACCAGCACCTGGGCCATCGCGGCCAACTCCGCTTCGTTTTCGATCTCGAAATGGTGGGTGATCCTGATGTTCCTGGCGTTGGCCCATAGCACAACTTCCTTGATCTCGATTGCCAGCTCGTGACGTGTCAATGCGCGCGGCGAACTGCCCAGCAACAGCATGGTTGCGAGCGACGCCAGCGTTATTGGCGTCACCTGATTGGCCTCGACGCCGACCTTGAGAGCGAGTTTGGCCAATGCAAGCCGGTCTTCGCCTGATGGCACTTCTTCGAGCACGATAGGCTCGCCGAAATTCATATAGATTTTCCCCATGGGCTTGTTCAGGCTGCGCATATAACCGAGGAACCAGCGCAAGCTTTCCGGGCGTTTTTTTAAGCCAGACTGCTCCCTGGCATAGTCGCGCACATCGCTGATCAGGTCGTAGTTCAACGCGACCGGGATGATATGTAACTTATGCGCATCGTTGGCGTGTGCCGCGTCAAGAACGTATTTCAAAATCCCGTATTTCGGCGGCATGAGTTTACCGACCCTGGAACGGGTACCCTCGAATGCCCAGCTCAGCGGAAAGTTCTTTTCCATCAGGTAGCCGATGTACTGGCGCAAAATAAGTTTGTAGAGCAGATCATCCTGGAAGCTGCGCCTGATAAAAATGACGCCGGCGCGGCGCGCAAGGAAACCGAGCCCAGTAAAAGCCATATTTACTCCACCCATCGTATGCAGTGCCGGAAAATCATGGTCGAACATCACCTTGTTCAGGGCCGGAAAATCCACGTGCGTCTTATGGGTACAAAGAATTGCCGTCGGGTGTTGCTTGCTGATCTGCCGAACGTGCTGCAAGTTGGTCTGGTCTACGACTATCTCTTTGTCGTAGCCCAGAGTGGAAATCTTGCGATTGAGCAGGTAGCTCATGTCCAGCCAGAAAGCCTGGGGTACCGAGATCAACTCCTTGAATATGTCATCGGCCTCGGCCTGCAGGTCGCTGATTGAGCGGCCTGTTTCAGCGCTTAAATCCTGCAGCGCATCCACGAATTCGCGGCGTGATTTCAAGTTATGAGCGACGTGTCGGGGCACCTTGTAGCGGCTGCCGCGCAAACGCCGTTCCGCGATGTCGAGCGCGATGCTTGCCTGTCCTGCCACGAACTGGGCCAGTTGATCGCGATCCGGTGTCACGCCAAGTCGATGCTCCAGCCGCAAACGCAAGTCCTCGAGTGTCGCCGGTTTGCCGCTGATGCACTTGGCGCGCATTGGGTGCTTTTTCAGAACATACCGTGCCCTCATTGGCCCCGGGCGCCTGGGGCTGCCGAACAACAGGTCCCGAAGCCTGGGCGTTGTGCCTTTCACGTCCAGTCCCTTCAGCCATACGACACGCACGGGTACGACAAGGGTTTCATCCGTAACATGCGGAACACTGAATAGTTTTCCGGCAGGAAGATCCTCTGGTGATTCTGCGAGCGGAAGCACGACTTGCTCGACCGTTCCCGAATAACCGCGTTTGGTACGCTCGCGCTCCAGCCACGCTTCGAGGTGCTGTTGCTCTACGCGGTGCGCGGCATCGAGAACAATGAGTACGTTCCTGGTGTCATTGGTCGGCCAGGGGCTGACCTTCACTCACGCGCTCCGCCTGCAGAAACGTCGGTCAGCACTGCTTTGGACGCCCGCGGTTTTCTTGACTCGGGGTCCTGCTCGAGTACCCGCAAGTACATCGCCCTTACATCGGCGACGTGCTTGTCGATGGTGGCCGCGGACCACTTGCTGGTATCGATCGGCGGCAATACCTCGACCTCTACTGTGCCCGGGTGATAAAGAAAGTCGCCTTTCGGCTGCACGTCGCCGGAGTTCTGAATGACGATAGGCACTATTGGCACGCCTGCCTGCATTGCGAGATGGAATGCACCCTTTTTGAAATCCGCAAGCCTGATTGTCGGTGCGCGCGTGCCCTCCGGAGATAGACAAACCGACTTGCCCTCGACGCGCATCGCGTCCACGAGCGGTTTCATCGCCTCAATAGCGCTGGCCGAGTTCCTTCGGTCTATCAAGACGACACCGGCGGCTTCCATGACCCGACCGATCACGGGCATGTCTCGAATCTCGCGCTTGCCGACGCCGGTGATATCGCGGCGCAGCAAACGCGCGATAATGACCATATCGACATTGCTCTGATGGTTGAATATGAAAACGGCGGGTCGATGCGACCACAAATGTTGCTCACCCTTGACCTTGAGATTGAGGCCGATTAACGCGCTCGCCGTATCCGCAAACACCGACACAGAAAAGTTCAGGGCGTCCCGCCTGGAGCCGGTGAGCGCCAGAATCGGCAAACCGGCAAGAAAAGATCCTACAAGGCTCGCGGGTACGAGCAATGATCGAATCAAGTTCGACACCTGCGTCTGCCCACGACTGCCGAACCGACGCACTGGCCAGCCTCTGTTTTCGGCGATGGCGAGCAGCTTCTTGTTCGGGTTGAGCGGCCGAGGATTGCCGACGCGTTCGAGTAGCTGAATGTCGTCATCGCTGTCCGAATAGAAAAAACTCTGATCGAGGTCGACGCCAAACTTTTCGACCAGCGATTCGGCTGCAGTAACCTTGCCCGGACCGAAACAGGTGGGCCTGATAACGGCGCCGGTAAACGAGCCTTTCTTGACTTCCAGCTGCGTACAAAGAACGTGTTCGATGTTCAGGTCATGCGCCGCCGGTTCGACCTGGTAGGGCGTCGCCGAGGAAATGATTGCGACCGTGTGTCCTTTGCGAAGATGGGCGTCGACCAGCGCGCGTGATTCCGGATATATCTGCCGGGCGATGTGCGACTCGAACAGCTCGCGACCGAACGCCGCGTAGCTATCCTCGCGAACGCCGCGCAGAAACTGGGCCATTCCGAGCATCATGGCGGAGAACCCCATCTTGCCGAGGCCGAAGCTGGCCATGGCACCCACAAGCTCGACGAGCTCGCGAGGCGACAGGTGGCCACGCTTGATTTGTTCCTCGATGAACGCGAAAGCCGAGTAACCAGAAATTACGGTGCCATCGAAATCGAAGAACGCGCCTATCTGCGGCCCATCGGGTAGGCGCGATATTTCGGCAACGATATCCTGGTGCGGTAACATGAAAATTCTCCTGCGGGCCGGCAATTATACAACCGTTTGGCCCGAAGATCTCGATGCGGCCAAGCCGCTACTGGCAAATGATTCGCACCTTACGCGACGCGGCTTCTATCTCTTCGGCAGTCGCGGCTGCCAGCAGCTGATCCTTGATAGTGTCAGCCGCTTGTGCAGGTTGCATATCAACACCCGGAATCCCTCGGTGAGCCCGTGTTCTCTAGGTTTCAGGCGGCCGGTTTGCTGGCCGGCAACACGATGGGACGATCGATTGTCTTGCCCAACTTGCGCAACAGCTTGTCAGCGCGCACTAAAGGCTTATCGCGCGATGCTGCCGCTGCACGTTTTTCATCCTGCAGTTGGTCAGCGAGGTCGCGAAGATTTTCAAGTGTCATCTGGACATCGACAGTGATCCTCGAATTACTCCACAGAACCGCGCGCTCGAGATGATGCGTCGTTGCCCAAAGATATAGGCCCGCGTTGCGATTCTGCCCACTGTCGCGAGAACGCCTGGCCATATCGAGATAATGTTGCGCGAGCAACCAGTGTGAGCGACTGAACAGCGAATCCAGGTCAGTCGTCGTTACGCCGACGTCGTCGATATGCTCCGATATCCACGTCATTCTGTTCGCGACTTCATGCAGGCGCTCTGCGATGGCAGGCAAGGCCCGATTCGCTTCGATCGTCAGATAGCTGGCGCTCGTTGCAAGGTCTTTTGATGCCGTGGCGAACTCGCGGCTGACAAAAGCGGCGCGGAGGTCACGAAAACGACGCGACGGGACGTCGTAAAATGCTATCCACAGGTTCTCATCCATCGTGAGAACCGGAGGATCAGCCTCAGTGACTGCAAGCGACGGAGCCGTCATGGCGAGTGCCGCAATCATAATGATTACTTTGTAATTCATCGGATGTTCCTCTCAGGCCCCAAATGCACAACGTTGCTCAATTTTCTCTCAAATAGCCCCACGTGTGCAGCTTGTCATGATCCTCAAACCAGCGATCACCAATGTCTTTCCGGTAATACATGTTCGGTATCAATATGTTCTTAACCCGCTGATAAGCCTGCGCCTGCGCCTGTTTGACCGAGACGCCCATGCCGGTCACGATAAGCACGACGCCAGAACTGCCGGCAATAACCCATTCGTTATTGACCAGTTTGACATCCTCGATATGCACGCCGTCGAGGTTGGGTTTGCGAAAAATGATGACCCGATCTTTGGAATTTGCCTCGAATGTCTTTGGATCATCGAACGGAAATGGCGGAACGACGATTCGCAGACCGATTTGAAATCCCCGTTTGGTTTTGAATTCCGTTAGCGATCCGCTGGCCATCCCTGCGAGGAAATCGCCCACCGGTATTCCAAGGCCATCCGCCTGGATCGAGATAGTCGGGTAGCCGAATCGAGCCGTGAACTCCAGCGGATAAATGCCGTTTCCATTGACGATGCAGTTCACATCCATGTAACCGACATAACCTTCTTCCGCCAGCCGTTTTTCGAGTTTTTCGAGGGTCGCACGGAAGATGCGGTTGGGCTTGCTCCAGTACATGCAGGTGCCCATTTCGCCGGTTGCCGGACCGATGTCGCCCGGGAACAGCAGCTTGTGTTCGAAGTTGACGTTGATTGGCTCCATGAAGGTCGAGCCGTTGAAAAAGCCACCCACCGCGACCTCAACGCCCTTAACCCGGCGCTGCAGCTGGAAGACCTTTACGGTATCCGCATAAACGGCTTTGTAGGATTCGAGCACGTGAATAACGTCTTTGCCGTCGTCCTCGTGCCCGACAAACAGGAGTCGCTTTATATTCTGCGCCTCGCCGCTTGGTTTGATGACATAGGCAGCCGGATTGGCTTTGACGTGCGCGATCGCCGAATCAAAGTCGGAGAACTCCTGAAATGGAATTATGGATACGCCATGCCGCTTCAGTTCGTTCTGCCCGAATGTGCGGTCGTCTTCCAGTTTGTCCGTGTAGGGCGTTCCACCGACGACATGTTTGCCGGCGTCACGCAATCGCTTGGCGTGCCCGCCCTGGCCGAGCACGTCGTCAAAAACTATTACATCGGCCCAGTCGACATGGCTTTCCCAGTCATCCACTTTTGGCACGAAGCCGTCGGCGATAGAACGCTCCGATTCGTTGCCAATAAAATATTTAACGTCCTGGCCTTCTTTATGAACCTGCCAGGCGATATCGCCGATCAGGCCATCAAGGGATACGAACAAAAATTTCTGGGCGGCTTGCATAGTGAAATTCTCCAAAGCCAGGCGAGTTGCCTACTGCCGTCTCTTCCTCTGATCTACTGTTAGTGGTGAGCCGACGCAAAGTTCCACGGCGACTTTAGCAAACCGAATTTGATAAAACTAACAATATTAAATTGCTATTTCGATTAGAAGATTTTATTAAAGTCCGGGTTGGCTGGCGTTAGTCTGGGCTGACTTTTCGAGGAAACGCCATGATCAGAGTGCTGAGATATTACGCCGCGGACCAACGCTATGCGACGGGCGACGAAGAATTGCTCGGCGACTGGCATCCGGGAAGCAGGGACATGGTCTGGGTCGACTTCGACCAGGCCCCCAAAGACCGCGAAAGAGAATTGATGGAGCAGCGGTTTCAGATCAATTCGCTGGCAATCGATGACGCGCAACGCGACCGACATCCCCCCAAACTCGAGTGGTTCGATAACTACTTTTTCCTTTTATTGAAAGGTTTCACGGCGGAGACGGACAGTATCGAGTTCTCCGTCGTACATATTTCGCTTTTTGTCGGGCGAAACTTCCTCGTGACCCGCCACGCACTGCGTTCGCCAAGCATCGACAAAGTCATCGAGCGCATCAATCGCAAGGAAATCTCTGCGCACAAGGGCGCCGCTCATCTTTGCTACAAGGTTGTCCGTACGATAATCGATCGGTACGCGCCGATTATCCTGGCGCTGGAAAGCCGTCTGGAAGCTCTGGAAGAGCAGATGCTCGAAGATCCGAATGACGATTTGCTGGCCGAGCTGGTCACGTACAACAGCCAACTCAAGAAACTCCGCCGCATTTTCAGCTATCAGCAATCGATCCTGTCGGAATTGCCGCGCAGCGACTCGGACGTAGTCGGCGCACACAGCAAACACGAATTTCAGGACGCGTTCGAACAGATGGAGCGATTGGCGAGTCTGTCCGCCCTGCTACAGGAGCTGACTCGTGACCTGATCGATGGCTATATTTCGATTACCTCGCACCGACTGAACAACATCATGAAGATACTGACGATTGCTTCCGTGATTTTTTTGCCGCTGACTTTT
>CAMYIS010000062.1 GCA_947258485.1 uncultured Woeseiaceae bacterium | reverse complement strand
CGCATCGCTCGCCGAACACCACGATATCGACGTGCCCTACTCATTCAATCGTAAAGAGGCCAAGGCACATGGCGAAGGTGGCAGCATCGTTGGCGCGCCGTTGTCAGGCGATGTGCTGATTGTCGACGATGTCATCACCGCGGGCACGGCTGTGCGGGAGGCTTACCAGATTATCTCGTCCGCCGGTGCCCAGATCGCCGGGCTCGTCATTTCCCTCGACCGCCAGGAACGCGGTCAGGGGCCGTTTTCGGCTGTGCAGGAATTTAAGCAGTCGCTCGGAATTCCTGTCATCAGCATCGTCCAACTGGACGATCTGATCAATATTCTGGAGGAATCAAGCGAATATGAGCAGTACCTCGAGCCTGTTCTGAGCTATCGTAAGCAATACGGGGTCGTTTCCTAAGTAGTTGAAAAACATGCCTGATCCGACGGTTTACAAGGGGAGACCAGCGTATTAAGGTGCAATAACGAGAACCAGTCCCGGTCTTGTGTCTTTTTTTGCTGGCATATTGGAATAATGCGGAAACTGAATCTTACATTTGTGCTGTTGCTGCTGGCGCCGCTCGCGAGTCTCGCGCAGCAGCCGGCCAAGGTTTACAAGTGGGTGGACGAAAACGGCACCTTGCACTACGGCGACAGCATTCCTGCCAAGTACGCCGAGCTTCCGAAAGAGGTTCTGAATGATCACGGCGTGACGGTCGAAAATCTCGAAGGCAAGAAAACGCCTGAACAGATCGAAGCTGAGCGTCTCGAGAAGGAACGCGTAGCCGCCATCGAGTTGCAGCGCCGCGCTGACCAGGCCCTGCTCGCAACCTATCTCTCGGTTGACGAGATTCTCATGCACCGGGATCGCCGCGTAGAACTTTTCCAGGCGCAATCGCGTGTCACCGAACTCTATCTCAGGAACCTGGAACGCCGGATGCAGAAACTGAGAAACGAGGCATCAAATTTTCAGCCGTATAGCATGGATTCAGATGCGCCGATGATTCCTCGCGAGCTCGCCGAAGACATTCGCTTGACTAAAGATATCGTCGCACGGCACGAACGCAATCTGCAGAAGTTCCAGGCGGACGAACAACAGATCATTGCACGCTTTGACGGCGATATTTCGCGCTTCAAGACCCTCAAGGGCATCGACTGACGCCGACACGCCCCGTCACGCAGTGCCCGAGTGACCGAATCCGCCTGAACCTCGGTCGCTTTCGTCAAATTCTTTCACGACCCTGAACTCGACCTGCTCCACAGGGACGAAAACCATCTGCGCTATGCGCTCCGACGGCTGCACATCGTAGCTGCCCGAGCCCCGATTCCAGCAGGATATAAACACCTGTCCCTGGTAGTCGGAATCGATGAGTCCGGTAAGGTTGCCCAGCACTATTCCATGTTTGTGCCCCAATCCTGAGCGGGGCAACAATACGGCTGCCAATGACGGATCGGCCACGTGAATGGCGATGCCGGTCGGTACGAGTACGGTTTCGCCCGGTGCCACGGTGATTGGTTCGTCGATACAGGCCCGCATATCGAGCCCGGCGGAACCGTCAGTGGCATAGTGCGGAAGTGGAATCGAGTCCCCGACACGCGGATCGAGAATTTTCAGTTCAATGGATCGCAAGTGATTCTGTCCTTCAGTCTTTGTTCGATATAACCGTGAGGCGGGGCTCGGTGTCCGCGCCGCGGTTAGCATGAAAATGTTCTGCTATCAGTTCAACAAGATCTCGGGCGAGATCGGATTTGGCGGCCTTCGGAAAGTCTTTTTTGCCGTTGCTCCAGAGCACACTGGCTGCATTATCGTCGCGATCAAAGCCGCGATCGTCGCCGACCTGGTTGGCAACGATCATGTTCAGCTTCTTTTTGTTGAGCTTCAGACGCGCATGGTCCTCGACATTTTCGGTCTCCGCAGCAAAGCCAACCGTGAATGGCGGCCTGTCCGACGCGGCGACTGATGCCAGGATATCCGGGCACGGAACCAGGTCGATGCGGCTCTTTTCGTTTTTCTTTTTGATTTTCTGCTTTTCCACGGCAGCGGGCCGATAGTCGGCAACAGCCGCAGCCGCGATAAAGATATCCGCGTCGGCGATGCGTTCATGCGTCGCGTCGAACATCTCCTGCGCCGTATTGACGTAATGCACCTCCACACCTGGCGGCGCAGGCAGGCTGACCGGGCCACTGATCATCACGACATTCGCACCTTGCGCCGCTGCGGCGCGGGCAATTGCATAACCCATTTTTCCGGAGCTGCGATTTGTTATGTAGCGCACAGGGTCGATCGGTTCGCGCGTCGGTCCTGCCGTTACGACGACCGTGCTGCCATCAAGCAATCCTTCGCCTTTGCCAACACTTAAATCGCAAACTGCCGCGGCGATTGTCTCGGGCTCCAGCATTCGACCAGCCCCGGTTTCCCCGCAGGCCTGCGACCCCGTTCCGGGCCCGAGAATATGGATGCCGCGACTCTCCAGGATCTCGCGGTTCGACTGTGTCGCAGGGTTGCTCCACATGACATGGTTCATCGCCGGTGCCAGGGCGATCGGTGCTTCCGTTGCAAGACATATGGTTGTCAGCAAATCCGGTGCTGCGCCGCTCACAATTCGAGCCATTACTTCGGCGGTGGCGGGCGCGATCAGCACGACATCGGCCCAGCGCGCCAGCTCGATATGACTCATGGCGGCTTCGGCTTCCTTGTCCCACAGGTTGGATCGGATGGGCCGGCCCGATACGGCCTGCAGGGCGGTTGCCGTTACAAACTCCTCGGCCGACGCAGTCATGACAATCTGCACGTCTGCGCCACGTTCACGCAGGCGTCGAACCAGGTCGGGCGCTTTGTACGCGGCGATGCCGCCCGTAATACCGAGAACAATATTCATGGCTTGATTCTACCGAAACCGGCGATCGCGGCCAGATTGATTCGTTGTAAGCCGGTGTCGAAAGCCATGACGATGGGGCCGTGAAGAATGAGGCCGGCAAACCGCTGAGCGACGTTCAGTTGCTCACGACCCTGATTAGTAGCGGCAGCAGCATCCCGGCGGGCGAAGCCGCCGCGCAGCTTCTGCGCCGCTTTGGCAGCCTTCGGGCCGTGCTGCACGCCGACACCGCAGACCTGCTGGCCTGCAGCGGTATCGGGCGCGCGCGGCTGGGCGTGCTGCGAGCGCTCCCCGAAATCGCCCGCCGTTACTACTCGCAATCTCTTCCGAGCGGCGAGACCATTCGCAACCCTGCTGACACGGAGGCTTTTTTGCAGTCTCGCATGCGGCATCTCGATCACGAGCTCTTCTGCTGCCTGTTTCTGGACAACCGGCATCGGGTCCTGGGTTTTGACGAATTGTTCCGCGGCACGATAGACGGGACATCGGTTTACCCCCGCGAGGTCGTCAAGGAAGCCCTCGCCATCAATGCCGCCGCGGTCATTCTCGCCCATAATCACCCTTCCGGCGTCGCCGAACCCAGCCAGGCCGATGAGCGCATCACGAGGCGGCTTAAATCGGCCCTGGACCTGGTCGATATCAGGCTGCTCGACCATCTTATTATCGGCGACGGCAAAGCGACCTCCCTGGCCCGGCGGGGCCTGATCTGAGGTCGATCCCCGGCAGCCCCGGTGCCGCGCTTGTATTGCACCATGTAGACTGGTATAAAGTTTCGCTCTCTGCCCGCCCGTCGCGGGCAACTTTTAATAAAATCAGAGACTTAACGTAATGTCTAAGGTTTGCCAAGTGACTGGG